>CAUUIG010000047.1:0-12615 GCA_963545095.1 uncultured Streptococcus sp. | reverse complement strand
CTAGCGACTCCAAATAGGCAATATCACTATCTGAAAAACGCAAGTCTTCAAGATAACTTACAATTCTTTCCAAACCAGCAAAAACCGCATAGCCATTCTGAAAAGGTTGTTGGCGGAAATACACCTCAAAGACCGCCTTCTTATTGTGAATCCCTTGGTCAAAGTAAACCTGCATCATGTTGATCTGGTACAAGTCCGTGTGCAATGTCAAACTATCATCTGGATACATACTTTTCCTACTTCCTTAACTAGAAACCCATGAAAATTTTCAAAAACTTTCATGTATTCCAATAAATTAGTACTATTATATCACATTTTAGCTGGATTGAGAAAAGAGTAACAAGCTATTCTCCACTCTCCAGTTCATCCATGTCTTGCTCAAATTTTTTCTGAGCCCATTCGCCATAGCTCTTAAGACCAAGATTGCCGATAAAGACCCAGGGAAGGTAAATGATATAAGTAATGACCCAAGCAGATAGGTATTTAACGTTCAAAGGATTGTGCTGATAAATTTCTATGTTGAATTGATAATTCTGTAACATCAAAAGAGCCGTAATAGCCAAGGTTAGGAAAAAACAACCCAAAATCGTAAAATGAAAACGACTATAGTAGGTCACTCCCAGATAACGGGCACGATTGAAAAAGAAGAAAATTCCTACTATCAGAGTATAGACTAGAAAATTCGGATTAAAAAGAGAGGGAGCCAACACTGCCACCAAATAACTTAGAAGTACAAGCCCAATAAAGAGTGAAAAAGACTCTGCCCCAGCTTTATTGATTAGTTGTTCTTCTCTTTCGTCAAGTAATTGATAATGAATAAATTTATTTACCATCTTCTTCCTCCCAAAATAGTTGGTCTAGGGTTTTCCCTAAACATCTACAAATGGACTGGCAAAGCGAGAGACTGGGATTATATTTTCCCGCCTCTATCAAACCAATAGTCTGGCGCGTCACCCCAACAGCCTCTGCCAATTGACCTTGAGTTAAATCAAGCTCTACACGAGCTAATTTTAATTTTAAATTTTTAGCCACCTGCATCCTCCATTTAGCTTTAATATTCATCTACTCTTAAAAAATTCCAAACTAACACAAGCTGTCAGCTATTTATTATAACCCCATTAATTTGCACTCCAGTATTATCTTCAGCCGAAAATCAGTATTTTAGGTCGTTTGAAATAAACTTCCTAGTTTGCTATTTGAGTTTTTGTTTAGTATTAGCTTTAGTAGAGTCTTTTAAACGAGTTTTGATTGCTTGTATTTCTTATTTAGTTGATTTCATATCACTATTATATAATGCTTTTGGAAATGAGTCTAGTATAAGTCAAAAACGTGGTAAACAGCAAGAGCAGGAGCATAGCAAGATGACTGGTTTTTTGCTGAATTTTAAGTCTACAAAATAATACTAAATAAAACTAAAATGAATACTCCTTGCTTTTCTTGAGAGTGAAAAAGTACAATAAAATGATTGTAGTGATTACCACAAGATACTGACTAATAGACATCATATTTGAAGCCACAAGTACAGGTAAAGAATAAAAAGGAAGAAGTTCAATTGCTTTGATAAACAAATCATTACTAGTATTCGTCATAATCGTATTTAATATATTAGGGATAAAAAGTAGTAAAGCTACTAAAATACCAAATACCAAGCCACTTTTCAATTTGTATAAATAGAAAATGTAAGATAATAGAAAATAAAATAGGACTAACAAAATTGTATTGACTACAATGGCTACTATAAAATCTAATCCTAAATCACCTGGAACACCCAATTTACTTACGATAACTAGTAGCACAATGCCATTCAAAGCATAAATAATGGAAACTGAGATGGCATATAGAAAATTAGACAAGACGTAAATCATCCGATTTTTCTGTTGATTATAAAATAAACTGATCGTATTGTGGGAAAAATCCCTGCTAATAATTCGGTTAGCATGTATAACAGCCATTAACATACCGAGCATAGCATAAAAGTTTGAAATATGCTTAATACCAAGCGATGTCCCTTGAGTATTTAGAATAAAGAATGTAACCAATATCGGCGGTATAAACGAGATAATCAAACCGAGATATATTACGCCTGATGAATATAAATCCCTTATATTTTCTTTAAGAAAATTCAATTTATTTAATTTCATGATTATAACCTTCCTTTATTTTGAACGATTTAGATAAATATCTTTAAGCGTCTCTTTTTTAGTTTCAAAATCAACTACTTTAATAGAGTTTTCGTTAAAAAATTTAAAAAGCTCACTACTTTGAATATTCCCAGACATAGTAATTCTCAGTCCCTCTTCCTGAACAATATCCCCAAATTCTTGTTTGGTAATGAAAATGTCTCTATCTGTAGCTGATGAAAAAGCTATCTCAAACAAGCAATTATGACTATCTTTTCCTACTTTTTGAAATGTCAAAAGCTCGTTCTCCAAGAAAAGAACCCTTTCACAAATTTCTTCAATATCTTCTAATTTATGACTCGATATTAAAATTCCCACATTTTCATGTAAAGCTAAATTTTTTAGAACCTCTAAAACTATTTGTGATGATTCAATATCTAAACCATTAGTCGGTTCATCTAAAATCAATATATCAGGTTCCGTAACGAGGGTTAGAAGCAAAGCTAATTTTTGTTTTGTACCCAAAGAATAGGTCTTTACTTTTTTATTAATAGACTGAGTCAAATCTAACTCTTGGATCAAACTTCCAAATCTTTCTTGATTGTAGTCAACACCATATAAATTTGACAAATATTTTAAATTCTCTAAACCTGTTTTAGATAAAAACAATTTTGGTTCTTCGATTAAATACCCAACATTATCACTACTTATAATATTCCCTGAAGTCGGCTGATTATTCTGAACAAAAATTTTCATCAATGTACTCTTACCAACTCCGTTTCTCCCTACTAGACCAACAATTTCACCCTTATTAAGTTCAAAATTTATATCTTTGAGAATGATTGAATGACCATAATGCTTACTTACATTTATAACTTCCATTTTTTATTTCTCCATTAATATTCTCGGTTTTCTCTTTGATTCTCATTAATTTTAAAAAGTTGCGCCTCTTTTTAATATATTATATCATATATCTAACTTAATGCAATATATAAATGTCATTTTGTAAAATTTTATTAACAAAAAAACTCTCTACCATAAAAAATAGAAAGTGTTGAGTTTAAATATAGGATTTCAAAATATCGACGACATCACTTCTTTTCTTAACCTTATAGACCTTGATTCACAATTTCTCAGCTGCAATTGCATTGTACCCAATATTGCCCAGAAAGACACAATTTGTAGGATTTAACTGGTATTCCTTCATACTTATGCCAAGAACTCCTCTTTGCCTTATGCTTTCATCTTCTACTTACAAATCCTTTTGATAGTAAAATCTTTTCCCTGTATAAGGATAGTCTTGCAAGGTAAAAACTTCCTTATAGCCATGCCTTTTATAAAAATCAGGAGCTTGAAACTGGTAAGTATTGACAAAAGCAAAACGACAGTTTCGATTCTTAGCTTCAGTTTCTGCTTGCTGTAATAGTCTTGAACCGATTCCTTGCCCTCTCAGTTCCTCTTTTACAAATAGATACTCGATTTCTAGCCAATTTCCAAAAGTCTCTGCTATCAAACCTGCCAAGAGATCGCCCTTTTCATCTTCGACATAAAGATTAAGCGGCTCACTTTCAGCCTCTTCTCTTTTTGAACGGTTATAAGCACGAATCAGACTCCCTATTTCTTGCGCCTTCTGGGATTCCTTATTTTCCAATCTAAAGTACATCTAAACCTCCTCAAACACTGTTACAGCTTGATTATAGTCCTATTTCAATAGACTGTCAAACTAGAAAAACCCATCAACCTGAGTTGATGAGTTTCAAATCTATTTTCTAAATTTCCACTGGCTATAAATTCCAAAACCAATAATCCAGATAGCTGATCCAATTGCTCCGACAAATGTAGACTCTTGTAAAAAGAGGGTTACAAAGACAAAGGCAAAGAAGAGCATGGTTAAGGGATTTAGGAAACGATAATGGGGCATGAGATAGCCATCCGCCATAAAGTCTGGTGACTTGCGGTATTTAAGGTGAGCCACCATAATCAAGATATAAATGGCGATATAGACACCTGATGATGATGCTGTAATCAAGGCAAAGGCATCGGAAACACCTGGCAAGATATTAATGAAGGCTGCTAGGGCAATCAAGATTGCTGAAGCAATGATGGCATTTTGTGGCACATTGTGACGAGAAAGAGTATCTGCCTTGATAGCCTTTAAGAATGGATTTGGCGAATCATGAGCAATCTGGTACAAATGACGACCTGTTGAATAAAGGGTTGAGTTAAGAGCAGATGCTGCTGAGGTCAAAACGACAAAGTTAATCAAGGCTGCTGCCCACTTGATACCTGCCAATTCAAATACCGTAACAAAGGGAGAATCAGCAGAAGCAAGTTCACGCCACGGAATGATAGCCATGATGGCTAAGAGGGCACCACCGTAGAAAAAGGCGATACGCAAAGGAATTTCCTTAACGGCTTTTGGCAAGACCTGACGTGGATTTTTGGTTTCAGAAGTTGTGACCCCGATAAACTCAATCATGAGGTAGGCAAAGAATACCATCTGGAAGGCCATGACAAAGTTCACTCCACCATTTGGGAAGAGGGAGAAATTGTCAGCAATATTAGCCAAACTTGCTACTCCATGAGGTGTCTTAAAGCCTGTCAAGACCATAAAGACTCCTGTGGCAATCATGGCTAAAATAGCCACAATCTTGACCATAGCAAACCAAAACTCAACTTCCCCAAAGAGCTTCACCGCAATCAAATTGACCAAGGCTAGAATGGTCAAAAATCCAATCTCAATCATCCAACTTGGCCAGCTAGGGAACCAGAACTGAACATAGTGAGAGATGGCTGTGATTTCCGCCATACCGATAAAGACAACGGATAGCCAGTAAGACCAAACCGAGAAATAACCCCAGCCCTTACCCAAATGACGCGTGATAAAGTTGATAAAGGTATGTTGCTCAGGGTCTTGATAGAGCATTTCCCCAACCGCACGCATCATGAGGAACATAAAAGCTCCAGTAATCATATAAATCAGTACAATGGAAGGACCTGTTAGGCTGATAGAGCGACCCGCTCCCAAAAAGAGTCCTGTTCCGATTGTTCCTGCAATGGCCATAACCTGCACGTGACGATTGGTCAGACCACGCTCCATCTTGTTTTTTTTCTTCTTTGAACTCATATAGTCTCCAATTCAATTTAAAATGGAAAAAGGAGTGAGTGAAGCGCATTGCCTCCCCACTCCTTTTTCTGTTTTTAGGCTGTTTTTTCAACCTTCAAGATTTTTACATCATAGCTACCAACAGGTGTTTCAATGGTTGCTGTATCACCTGTTTTCTTACCAATCAAGGCTTGTCCAATTGGGCTTTCATTTGAAACCTTACCTGCAAAGGCATCTGCACCAGCTGAACCTACGATAATATAAACTTCTTCTTCGTCCTCACCAATTTCTTGGATAGTAACTGTTTTACCAATCGCTACTTCATCTTGGGCAACTGAGTCGCTATTGACGATTTCAGCATAACGGATTTTTGTTTCCAAGCTAGAGATTTGTCCTTCGACAAAGGCTTGCTCATCCTTAGCTGCTTCGTATTCACTATTTTCAGAAAGGTCACCATATGAACGAGCAATCTTAATACGTTCTACCACTTCTGGACGGCGAACCAATTTCAATTCTTCTAATTCTTTTTCAAGTTTTTCCTTTTCCGCAAGGGTCATAGGATATGTTTTTTCTGCCATTTTTCTCAACTTTCCTTCGATAATATTGAATCTCTATCTGAGATTCTCATTTGTGTAGTCTTAGTTTGAACTACTATTTTGAGTAAGCTTGCTATTAACGTGTTCAGCTACATTCCGATCATGTTCTTCCTTATTGCTAGCATAGTAGACCTTACCATCTGTCACATCTGCAACAAAGTAAAGGTTTTCACTCTTAGTCTGATTGATACTTGACTCGATAGCATCTAAGCTTGGACTATCTACCGGACCAGGCATGAGGCCTAGATTGGTATAGACATTGTATGGTGAATTAATTGATGTATCAATTCCAGCATCGTCTGCTAGGCTAATATTTTGACCTAGTTTGCCTTGGGCATACAAGATTGCAATATTACTTTGAAGGGGCATACCAAGGTTCAAGCGATTGTAGAAAACACCTGCAATCAACTTACGGTCTTCAGTCTTAGCACCTTCTTTTTCTACGAGTGAAGCAATAGTTAGCAATTCATTGACTGTCAAGTTTTTAGACTTAATTGCACTATAGTGCGGAGTCAAGGTCTTATCCATAGCTGCCAACATCTCATCAATTAAGCTTTCAATAGTTGTGCTTTCTTTGATAGAGTATGTCGCTGGGAAAAGATAACCCTCCAAACGGTAACGAGCTCCACTTTCTTTTGTCGGTAAGCTTTCGAGTAGGTTTGGATATTTAGCAACTTCTTGACTGATAAAGTTGTCATCTTGAACTTTAGCCAAGAAAGCATCCGCAGTTAAAGGCTCTTTAAATTCACCTTTTAATTGACCTACAGCTTGGGCGATTTGCTCAATTGTATATCCCTCTGGAATAGTCAAATCTGCAAGTGACGGTTCTTGAGGTTCAGCTGTACCACCTTTTTGTAGTTCCTTGATGATATCCTCTGTACTCATGCTCTTTTGCAAATTGTAATATCCAGCCTTCAAATCTGAATAATTCTTATATTTTGCATAGAAAGCAAAAATCACTCCATGTTTAATCACACCAGAATGTTCAAGAGTTGATCCAATCTCTTGGACATTGGCTCCTTCTGGGATTTGAACCGTTACATATTCCTTAGAATTCACGTCCACAGGTAATAAAGATGATTGAACATACTGGTAACCGAAGTAACCACCTGCCGAAATCAAGGCAAGGAAAATCAATAGAGAAATGAAGAAGGCCTTCAAATGTGATTTTTTCTTCTTAACAGGTTTAACTGTCTCACGACGACTACGACGTGGAGTTTCAGACATCTCTTCTACAACTTTCTTTTCCACTACTGGTTTTGAAGTAGGAACTTCTCTTTTTATCTCTCTCTGACCTTCTGTCTTATAAGAAACAGCTACCCTCGTTGGGATTTCATTAAATTCCTTTTCTACTTTTCTAGGAATAACAGGTTCTGGTCTTGGTACACTCTCATCTACTGGTGAAGCAGGAACTTCTTGACTTGGATGACTAGGAACTGCTGGAGCATCTTGACTTGGGTGGCTATGAGCCACTGGAGCATCTTGACTTGGGTGGGTAGGCACGGTAGGAGCTTTTCTCATAATCTCCTCCACAACTGATAGAGAATCTTCCATTAGCTCTTCTATCGACTGGTCATTTTTAGAAGAAAGTTGGGGTTTTATTGAAGCTAAATTAACTTCCTCCTGATCTTCTTCAGATTTTTTGACACGTTCTAAATCACGTAAAATCTGCTCTTTAAAGCTTAATTTTTCGTCTTCTCTTGGCTTTTCACTCAAAAGTTTATCCTCCTCGTTGACAATCCATAATATTATATCTTAAAAACGAAAGAAAAGCAACCTAGCATGCTTTTCTAGCTTATTTTTTAGCTTCCCAGACCATATCATACCATGTTTCCCCTGCAAAGGTTGACTGGGACAGGCCTTCATTGGCAAATCCATGCTTTTCATAGTAGGCAATGAGATAGTCATGACAGGTTAGGTTAATACCTTCTCTTTCGTGTTCAAGAGCCAGTCCTTTCAAAGCTGTTAGTAATTTCTGACCCAGTCCTAGACCCTGTGCCTCCTTGGCAATGGAAAGACAGGTCACAGAGATATAACCACCAGGCTCATGACTATGGTCTTCTATCTCTTCTGTAAAAGACTGGTCTTGCAGATAGCGGTGTGGTCCAACTGGTCCCTCTATATAACCAATAATCTTACCCTCTTTTTCTGCAACCAGAAAAGAGGTCGGAATTTCTCGCAAATGCGCTTCAAACACTGAGCGAGGAATGGCTTCTTTAGCAGAGAAATTTTCTAGTTCAATCTCAACGATACGATTTAAATCTTCTAATCTTGCTTTCCTAATTTCCATTTTGCCTCCTAAAAAAAGAGATTAAACCAAATCATACTAAAACCTTGACTAGCTGCATATAGCGAATCTGTCTCTTCTTCATCAATAAAACCGTTCATTTCAAAATAGGAAAGCAGCTCATCAGGACTCTTCAAACGAATCCCTTTGTAATCCAACTCAACTGCCATCTCTTTCATAGCCGCAAGAAGAAGTGTTCCCAAGCCCTGTCTCTGATGGTCAGTATCAATGACTAAAGAACGAATTTCTAGACATTTCGGATTGTGGGGCTGAGGGTCGCCTAGAACATAGCCCAGAAGCTGATTTTCATCCCTAGCTAGAAGAAAGGTATCCGCAGACTTACGGATACTTTCTTCTAAAATATGGGAAGTCAGCTGCTTGTCAGCTGGAAAAGATGAGGCCTGAAGTGCCTCTATCTCAACTAAATCCGACTTACTTGCCTGAATAATCTTAATTGGAATTTCCATGAGAATATCCTACTGAACATTGCTTGTCAAGTTAGACAAGAGACGCTCAAATGAGTATTCATAGGTTTGGATATCTCCTGCTCCCATAAAGACATAGACAGCATTGTCATGGTCAAGGAGTGGAGAAACATTTTCAACAGTGATCACTTGGTGTTTTTTGTTGATTTTTTTGGCTAGGTCTTCTACCTTAACGTCACCATGGTCTACTTCACGAGCTGACCCATAAATTTGCGCTAGGTAAACAGCATCCGCTTGGTTCAAAGCGTGAGCAAATTCGTCCAACAAGGCAATGGTTCTTGTAAAGGTATGCGGTTGGAAGACTGCTACGATTTCCTTGCTTGGGTATTTCTGACGAGCCGCATCCAAGGTCGCAATAATTTCTGTTGGATGGTGGGCAAAGTCATCGATAATCACTGTGTCATTGACAATTTTCTCAGTGAAACGACGCTTAACACCGGCAAATGTTTTCAAGTGTTCACGCACCAAGTTCAAATCAAATCCTGCTGTGTAAAGAAGACCAATAACGGCTGTCGCATTCATGATATTGTGACGACCAAAGGTTGGAATGTGGAATTGACCCAATTCTTGTCCACGGAAATGAACTGTGAAGGTTGAACCAGTTGTTGAACGAAGAAGATCGCTAGCTACAAAGTCATTACCCTCTGCTTCAAAACCATAATAATAAATTGGTGCATCAGACGTAATTTTACGCAATTCTGCATCTTCACCATAGACAAAAAGACCCTTGGTAATTTGTTTGGCATAGTCGTTAAAGGCATTGAAAACATCCTCGAGACTTGTGAAATAGTCTGGATGGTCAAAGTCAATGTTGGTAATAATAGAGTATTCTGGGTGATAAGGCATAAAGTGGCGCTCATATTCGTCAGATTCAAAGACAAAATATTTGGCATTGGCCGAACCACGACCTGTCCCATCTCCAATCAAGAAGCTGGTATCTGTAATGTGAGACAAGACATGAGACAACATACCTGTCGTTGAAGTTTTTCCATGTGCTCCAGCTACTCCCATGCTAACAAAGTCACGCATAAAGCTCCCTAGGAACTCATGGTAACGTTTGTAGCTGATGGCATTTTGGTCCGCATAGGCAATTTCGACGTTGTTATCTGGACGAAAGGCATTCCCAGCGATAATTTCCATATCACCGTCTAGATTCTTTTCATCAAAAGGAAGAATAGTAATCCCTGCCTGCTCAAGACCACGTTGAGTAAAGTAGTACTTTTCAACATCTGAACCCTGTACCTTATGCCCCATTTGGTGCAACATCAAGGCCAAGGCACTCATCCCTGATCCCTTAATTCCGATAAAATGATATGTCTTTGACATGTTTCCTCCCCTATTCTGTAATTCTTGTCAGATTCAACTCTTGTGCAACCTGACGTTCTTGTTCTTTTTGTTTACTTTTTTTATTGTAGATTTGGCTCTTCTTTAGAAAATCATAGTTGTTTTTCTTTGGAGCAGGTGCTGACACTTCTTCATTCTTGGTAGAGATAGAATGAACTTCTTCCGCCAAGATATAATGAGACTGGGTCAATTTTTGGCTATATTTGACAAATTCACCAGGATTTTCCTTTTGGAAAGGCGCTGTCGGTTGATTACCCTGTCTAACGAGGCCTGATTGAGAATGACGTCTCGCACGACTGAAATCCTGAGTTAGATAGTTAGCAGAGCGTTTCTTTTTCAAGTCTGCACGCGCTTCTTCACGCGCCACCTCTGCATAGCTCTTTCCTTCTTTTTTAACCCCTAAAGGAGCCTTTTTAGGTTTCTCAACTTGCTTTTCAATCGGTTTTACTGGTGCTTCTTCAGTAATAGGAGCCCATTCTAAATAATTTTTATCTCGATATTCACCCTTGATATTACTGATCAGATCAGACTCATCGTACAAGTTCATGACTGGCATTTCAGTCAGCATGACCTCGTCATCTGACACCAATGGAAATCGTTCTTGTTTCATTTTCTATTTCCTTTCAACACTTCATTATAGCGTATTGTCTTGATTTTTCAAGTGCTGGCTTCAGAAATTCCCAAAATTTCTCTAATTTCTGCTAGGGTCAGACTGCCACGTGACTCTGTACCGTCCAATACTTGCGACACCAGATGTTTCTTTTGCTCTTGGAGTTCCTGAATTTTTTCTTCAATGGTTCCCCTGGTCACTAAGCGATAAACCTCAACCGTTTCTTCCTGACCCATCCGATGGGCACGGCCAATAGCTTGCGCTTCCACCGCAGGATTCCACCAAAGGTCAACCAAGATAACTGTATCAGCACCTGTCAGGTTCAGACCGACACCACCAGCCTTGAGGGAAATCAGAAAGGCATCTCTTTCCCCTTGGTTAAAGGCCTTGGTCATGTCTTGTCTTTCCTTGGCTGGGGTTGAACCCGTAATTTTAAAGGAAGTCAAGCCCAAGTCTGGCAATTCTTGTTCAATTTTCTCCAACATTCCCTTGAACTGAGAAAAAATCAAGACACGGTGTCCACCGTCTGCAACCTGTAGCAGCAGGTCTCGGAGACTATCCAGTTTGCCACTGGCACCCTGATAATCTTCCATAAAGAGGGCAGGAGTGTCACAGATTTGACGCAAGCGCATTAAACCAGACAAGATTTCCACACGACTTCGCTGAAATTCCTGATCCGACACTTGAGCCAATCTATCTCTCATCTGTTGCAACTGAGCTAGGTAAATAGCCTTTTGCTGGTCTTCCAGTTCATTCTTATAAACCACTTCAATCAAGTCTGGCAATTCAGTCAGAACTTCTTCTTTCTTGCGCCTCATCACGAAAGGCTTGATAAACTGAGCCACTCGCTCTGCTGGCAATTTCATAAATTCTTTCTTGCTTGGCAAAAGTCCTGGCATGACGATTTGGAAAATAGACCACAGCTCACCTAGATGGTTTTCAATCGGTGTCCCCGACAAGGCAAAGACCGACGGCACCACAAACTGTCTCAAGGTCTGAGCAATCTTGGTCTGGGCGTTCTTCATGACCTGAGCCTCATCTAAGAAAAGGAAGTCAAAGGCCATCCCCTGATAAAGCTCACTGTCCTGACGGAAGGTAGCATAGCTCGTCACATAGATTTGATGGATCTCAGCAAGAATCTCTTCACGACTAGCTTTCAAACCATGAACAACAGCCACATCCAACTGTGGGGCAAATTTCTGAAACTCATCTGCCCAGTTATAAATCAAACCTGACGGTGCTAAAACCAAGACTCGACTTTCTTTTGTCACTTGACTGGTCAAAAAAGCAATAGTCTGTAGGGTTTTACCAAGTCCCATATCATCAGCCAAAATTCCACCAAAACCATAGTGATGGAGCATTTGCAGCCAGCTGATTCCCTTTTCCTGATAATCTCGTAAGTCAGCCTGAACCTGAGTTGCTTGTCTAGGGAAGTCCTCTGGATGCGTCAAATCGTGAGCCAGATTCTGGAATTCTTGTGAAAAAGAAACACGGTCTCGCCCTTCAAAGAGATGAGCTAAACTGTAGGCCAAGGATTTCCGATCCTGTAAGGAGCCATCTTTTAATTCAAATTGTCCTAGTTCCTGTAGATTTTGGCGAATTTTCTTGGTTTCTTCATCGAAAAAGTAGACTTGATTAGACGAACCAATGTAAAAATCTTGATTGGCAACCAAGGCCTGCATGGCTTGGTCGATTTCCTCCTGGGCAATATCTTGAAAATCAAACTGAATTTCCAAGAGACCTCCCTTGGAAGCAATCTGCACTTGAGGACTCGCCAGACTATAAAGTTCTTCGAGCTTATCTGATAGGTCAACATCCCCGAGTTTTTCAAAGATTGGAATGATTTCGTGGAAGAAATGATAAACAGACTCTGCTTTTAGGGCCTGACGCCAAGATTGAAAATCGGCTTCAAAGCCAGCTGCCAAACAGACTTGGAAAACTCTTTCTTCTAAGTCCGCGTCACTCGAAAATGGTAATTCTTCTAGCTCTTGTCGGCTTGATACCTGCTTATCCCCATAATCAAACTGAATTTCTAAACGAATCCGATTATCCTCTTCCCTGTCAAAG
>CAUUIG010000046.1:0-12717 GCA_963545095.1 uncultured Streptococcus sp. | reverse complement strand
AACCATGTCAACCCAACTATCGTAGGGAAAGACTGGTTTGATGGAACACCATGTGAACGTTATGTCAACTGTGGAAATCCATTCTGTAACCGTCGTATCTTGACATCAGAAGAAAATGAAGACAAGTACCTTCGTGGATGCTCACACGAGTGTCGTGTTCACCCACGTAACCGCTATGTTTCAGAAAATGAATTGACACAAGCAGAAGTTATCGAGCGCCTAGCCGCTATCGGTGAAAGCTTGGATCAAGCAGCTACAGTATAAGATCAAACAGTCCTCAGGGGCTGTTTTTCTATGCTTTTTACTCAAAAATCTAATACTCAATGAAAATCAAAGAGCAAACTAGGAAGCTAGCCGCAGGCTGCTCAAAACACTGTTTTGAGGTTGTAGATAAGACTGACAAAGTCAGGAACATATATCTACGGTAAGGCGAAGCTGACGTGGTTTGAAGAGATTTTCGAAGAGTATGAAGTTTAAAGAAAGGCCAAGATACGAAGGTAATCTCCAATCAGTGCCACTTCAGCTACAAAGAAGAGGAGGATAATGACTCCATTCACAAGGACAGCTAGGAATAACTGATAGAAGGAGTCGGTTTCACTTGCTTGACTTGGTCTTGTAATGATATGGAGACTGGCAAGCAGAATGATTCCAATGCTAATCACACACAGGAGAGCTGTGAATCGTAGGCTGTCAAAGAAGGCAAAGAAACTAGCAATGGCAGTGAGGAAGATTGGGATTGCCAAGGTGTAGTAACAGTTAAACTGAAATTTATGACATGACACAAAGATAGTTATATATATTTCAAATATTGCTTATCTCCATAGAAAATAGTAAAATATATACAGGAAATTTATTTTTCATATGGAAATAGTTGTCAGGAGAGTAAACAAATGGATATCAAAATAGAAGTAGGTAAAAGAATCCGAATGTTGCGAGAGATGAAACATATCACTCGTGAAACTCTTTGTGATGATGAAACTGAGATAACGGTGCGCCAACTAGCACGAATTGAATCAGGTCAATCTTCTCCAAGTTTATCCAAGGTAGAGTATATAGCTTACAAACTAGGCTATCCAATTTCACATATAGTAGATATGGATCATATGATTTTACCCTCAGAGTACTTGATATTAAAGGATAAACTCATTAAATTTCAAACTTATGGAGATGATGATCGAATCCAGGTTAAGGAAGAGTTGTTTGAAAGAGTTTACGAACACTATTATGACAGTCTACCTGAGGATGAACAGATTGCAGTTAGTGCCTTACAAGCTAGTTTTGATGTCTTTGTAAGTGAAGATGCAGGTTTTGGCGATGCTTTGCTGGATGAATATTTTGAACAAGTAAAGATAAGGAAAAACTATTCGGTGAATGATTTGCTTCTGATAAAATTGTACTTTGTTTCGTGTTTAGCAAGACCGACTGAGTATCATCATGAACTGTTTTGGATGCTTTCTAAAAAACTTATAAGAGAAACAAATTCATCCGATTTAGAGACAGCTTATATGTTAAAGAGAACAGTGCTTGATTCTTTAGCTGTTCAATGGATGGAAAAATCTTACTCTACTTTTGAGCCTTATGTTAAGGCGATGAACAGGCTGATGATTTTATCGCAGGATTTTCAAAACAAGCCAATTGTTGATATGCTTGAAGCTATGTGTACCTTATTTCATAAACGGGATAAGGAAAAAGCCATCCGCTTATACGATAGAGCTATTATTTGTGCTCAAGCATTTGGGGACTCAGTATTAGAAGCGCGTATATTGGGAGAAAAAGAAAAAGATATAAAAACTTTTGAGGAAATGGAGAGCTAACATGACATTTTTGTCATGTTTTTTTATTTTTGAAAGCGTTAAACTAGAGATGCAATGAAAAGTCAAGAGAGTTATTTGGGTTAGGAGGGAAAAGATGGGAAATCTTAGTATCTTACTAGAGACTTTTACACAAACTCGCCACAGTCTGATAGTTAGAAATAACACGACTTCGCAAAAGTTGGTAGAGATAGCATTAAATAACGAAATCTTTCGCCTAGCAATTTTAGATGCAGGCGAAGAGCGAATTGTCATTCTGCCTGAGGAAATTACAGATGTTAAGAATTTTGGGATTTCAGAGGTGGAGGATAATTCATGAAAGCAAAGGATATAATGAACGGAGAGAAACTATGAATCGTGTGATTTTAAGTCTTAAAAATATCGATAAAACATATGGGAAAGAACAGGTTCTTCATAATGCTTCTTTTGATATTGAGCAAGGAGAAATATGTGGTCTTATCGGCGAAAATGGTGCGGGAAAGACAACATTAATGAGAATTCTCCTAGGACTCATTCGAGCTGATAAGGGAGAAATCAAGAGTATTTCTCAGCATAAGATTGGCAGTATTATCGAATCACCTGCCCTTTATCCAAACTTGACTGGACGTCAACATTTGCAATATTATAAAACAAGATTTGGTTTAAAGACAGATATCATAAAAATGTTGGAATTGGTTCGCCTACCCCAAACATCGTGGGACAGAAAAGTAAAAAATTATTCTCTTGGAATGAAGCAAAGATTATCGATAGCAATTGCCCTTTTGGATAATCCAGAGCTTATTATCCTAGATGAACCAGTGAATGGTTTAGATCCTCAAGGAATTTCAGATTTAAGAAAAATGATTTTGAATTTAAGGGATCAGTTGGGAGTTACCTTTTTAATTTCAAGCCATATCCTATCAGAGTTGGAGTTTATAACAGATAAGTATATCATCATGAAAAAAGGAAAGATTCTAAATGTGATGAGTTCAAAAGAGCTAGCAAATGATTTGTCAGAAAAGCTCTTCCTTAAGACGAGTGATAATCTGATTCTAAAAATGTTTTTAGAATCAGAGGGCGTTGATCATTTTGAGCAGGATGACTATCTGGTTGTGACAGAAAAGGAAAAATTAATGGCTATCTTGGAATATAGTGTTGCTTCAAATCTAGTGATACAGGATATTTATATTAAGAAGGAACGCTTTGAGGACTACTATTTGCGTAATATTATCTGATGATTTAAGAAAGGAGGAGAGTCATGAATTCTCTTAAAGCAGATATGTATAAATTTTACTGGGAAAAAAGAGGAGTGCTTCCTAGTTTGTTGATAGGATTATTGATTTTGTTATTCTCCTTATTTTTTAAGTCATCGAATGGAGATGAACCAGAATTTCGAGTATTGATTTCAAATGTAAGTGGTTTTATTCCTTTGCTTTTCATCTCTACTAATTTATTTTTCTGGGGGGAAGATTATAGTTTTCGTACGATTAATATTCTGCTCACAAAAGAAAACCAACGATGGAAGTTATTTTTATATAAAACTTTGGGAGCCTTTTGTTTGTCTTTCCTATATGTAACTATTTTTTATGGTTTAACAGCTCTTGTCTATTTGGAGGGAGACTTGGTGTTGATTGTTTCGACATTTTTACATCAACTACCATACTATTTGGTTATTATCAGTATCTCATTATTAATTTTTCAAATATTTGATAAGGTTTATGAATCATGTATGATTTATATACTCTATATTTTACTGTTTGATAACCTATTGGTTTATGTCCTTCCAAACTCTGGTGAGAGTGTGAGAGACTATTTATTAATGACTTTAAATTTGAAAACTTCCTCTGGGGTAAGTCAATTTACCCTTACGAATGTAGGCTATCCTATATTGGTAAGTATAGCAGTGATTGTACTTGCGTTTGTTGTATTCAGTAAAAAAGAATTTAAGTAGGAGTACTAATGATGAAAAAAATAGGAATTGTAATTGGGCTGTTGTTACTGTTTGTAGTGGCTGGAATTTTATTAACCTTAAAACGAGGAGAGACGACAATCAGTGTAAAACAATCGTGGACTCTTTCTTCTAAAAGTATTAAAACGTTAGAGTTTTATGGTTCAAAGCAAGCAATTGATGTTAAAGTTGTCAAGAGTGAATCAGATGAGACAAGTGTTCAAATAGAAGGAAAAGTTTCCGAGGAATCAGCGAATAATATATCTAAAAACGTTAAAATGAGTCCAGATAGTTTATATATTCCATTTTCACAACATGGATTTAATTTAGCTCTAAGTTCACAAGGGAAAGATAAGTTATATGTAACCATTTCTTTGGGGAAAAATGCAACTTTCGAAAAAATATTTATAGATACTCTTGTTGGCGATGTATCTATTACAGTTCCTAAAGATTTTGATGGAATCTATACTTTGCATACAAATAATACAGGAGAAGTTTTAAGGGTTCCTACGACAAATCAAACTTCGAATAGCGTCATTGAAGTTGATGGTTATAGTAAGATAAGTGTTGAAAAAGGAGAAAATAATGGTTAGTCACTATAAACAAGCAACTTTGCTGGATTGTGGAATGGCTTGTGTAAAGACAATCATTTCTTACTATTTCCCGAAATTAGAACATTTAGATAGTCTAAAATTTGATAATAATAACCACCAAGGACTGTCTTTGTTTGATATAGAAGATATACTAAAAAGATATGGTATTGATGCGGATTCTTATCAAATTGAGACTCCTAGTTTGTTAAACAACGTATCATTTCCTTATTTACTGGTAGTAGAAAGAGCTAGCTTGCCTCATTATATCGTCGTGTTGGATGGAGACAGTAGTTCATTGATTGTTTCTGATCCTGCAAATGAGGAAATTGAGAAAATTTCAAGATTAGAACTTTTTAGTCAGAGTGTAGGAATTGTTTTAATTCCTCAAAAGAATGAGAATGTTAATTCAGAAGATAGAAAAGATATTGTTACGATAAGCTATGCAGATAAGTTATATCATAGATTTCTAGCTTCACTTGGTTGGAAGAGAAAATTGGCAATCTTTTTCTTGGGATTAGCTAAAATTAGTTTACCTATTGCTATTGCTTTTTTACTACAAATAACAATGTCTGGTCTACTTAACATTCAGTTTAGTATTCAGTTATTTAGTCTAGCTTCAATAATATTAGCTTCATATTTGTATTGGCAGTTCTCTATATTAGAAACGAGATTAAAAGGAAAGATTGAGAATAATTTTTTAAATGATATTCTGTCCTCTTTTTATAAGAACCAATTAAATGATTTTTCTTTAACTAAGAATTATGAGTATGTTAGTAGTTATTTTTGGAATTTGTTGTTATCAGCAACAGGTATTATGCAAAAATTTTACTTAAAGGTACAGCTTTTAGTGTTCTGCTTGCTACTATTATTGCTATTAAAATTGAATATCATTATTTTTGCAGTTACATGCTTATCTATAGCTATTCTTGCTTTCTATGTCAATTTTGAGATACGAAAAGTTGTAAAAAATCAGCGAGAATTTATTGCTAAGAGTTCTAACTTTAGTTCTCTTGTAGAAAATACAATTTATGGTTTGCAAGATATTATAAGTTTCCAAAAATCTGGCGACTTTATCAAAGAATTTGATGAAAGACTCAATGAACTGTTGGGAACGAAACTAGATAGTACACATATTACCAATAGATTATTAGCTTCTACGCAGATATTTATTGGTTTAACTGGTTCATTTTTGCTTGTTACTGTGAATATTATTAGAGATTACGCACATATATCAGAGTATGCAAATAGTATTTTGATTCTATTACTGCTATCCAGCATTTTAAATTCTTTAATTACATCTTGGGTAGCATTGAAAAAAAGTCAATATTCCTTTGAGTTTATTGGACTAGAGGAATTAGGAATGGAAAGTAATCTTGTTACTATTCCAGTATCTAAAATTGAACAATTGTCATGTCGGAATTTATGTAAAAAATGGGATAAAAGGTTAGTATTTAATAAATTAGATTTTGAGTTTAATAGTGGTGAATTAACCGTTATTACAGGCGGTAATGGAACTGGGAAATCATCTCTTTTGAATATTATTCAGGGATTGTCTTCTCCAACAGAGGGGAATATTGTACTGAATGGAATGGAAAGTTTTTCTACTTTAGAGGAGACTAATATTTTGGATTATTTAAGCGTGTATTCATCTGAGTTTCATGTATTCCCTGGAAGTGTTTCAAAAAATATTAATTTCACCCTATTTAATAAGGAAAACTATGAATCAAATAATCTTGATAGTCTGAATCTCAATATAGCTCTAAGTCATCAGATTGATGGGAAAGCCACAAATATTTCGCAAGGTCAGAAACAAAAAATTCTACTCATGAGGAGTTTATCGCAAGAAAAGGATATATATTTATTCGATGAGCCTACAGGAAATTTGGACAGAAATTCAACGGAATTATTTCTAAATGAGGTTGAGAAATTAGTGAACGAGGAAAAGATTGTTATTGTCGTGACTCATGATAAGGATGTTATTGCTAGAGCAAGCAAAGTTATTAATATGGATGAATTTCATTAAAAGTTAAAAAATGGAGATTGGTGGTTTCTAATCTTAATTTTACATATAACTAGTTTGCGTATTATTTGGAATAACGAACTTCATAGCAACGTTATCATACTACTAAACTATAGAAATCCAACCCATCTTAGACAAAGATTTTAAAACATTAGCACAAGAAGAGTAAATCAGAAGCAGGTCAATCGACTTGCTTTTTAGCATAGAAAAATCCTGCCATGAAAGACAGGATTAAAGTTTAAAGAAAGGCCAAGATACGAAGATAATCTCCAATCAGTGCCACTTCAGCTACAAAGAAGAGGAGGATAATGACTCCATTCACAAGGACAGACAAGAATAATTGATAGAAGGAGTCGGCTTCACTTGTTTGACTTGGCCTTGTAATGATATGGAGACTAGCAAGCAGAATGATTCCAATGCTAATCACACACAAGAGGGCTGTAAATCGTAGGCTATCAAAGAAGGCAAAGAAACTAGCAATAGCAGTGAGGATGATTGGAATTGCCAAGAGTTGACTATATTGTTGGAGAATCTTTTCTAGCGTCCAGTCCTTTTCCTGGTAGATAAATCGTCTCACAACGAAACTACCCAAGAGGAATGAAAAGAAGAAGAGTGTTGTCGCTACTAGGATAGAGATAATCGAAAAGAGATTTAATGAAGCAAATTGTTCAGGGAAGTGATTATGCATAGTTGCTATATGTCCATAGTAAGCATGTTTGATGTGGTAGATACTAAAGAAAAAGGAAGACGCAGAAAACAGAATGAGTAAGAGAAAGGCTGTGTAACTGTGTGTGCTACTTGTTTCAAGCTTGCTTGTAGGAGATTTGAGAGCTGCCACTAGCCAAGACCAAAAATCAAGTACTTGCTCTTTCCATCTATCTGTAGATTTTGGAGCTTGGTCGGGGATATAGGGACTTTCTAAGGATTGACTGATAAGAAGGGGCTCTTTCGTGATTGTTTTTTGCTGAGGAAGTGCTTCTTGGATTTCTTCAGCTATAGTGACTTTTTCTGTTTCTTTAGAAAGGTCTTGCTCTTCTTCAGTAGAATCTAATGCTTTCTTTTCTTCTATTTCTGTTCTCACTTCACTGTCTTCAGGCGTATCAATTTTCTCTTCTTGCTGGCTTTCCAGTTCGACTTCAGCTTGAGAGACTTCCTCCTCTACTTGAGTATTTTTTTCAATTGGTGTATCGAGATCGACTATCGTTTCTTCAGCCTTGTCTCTAACATCTTTGGGTTGTTCATCAGGCTTGTTCTTGCTTGTTGTTTTTACAAAATCATTACTTTCAAACCATTCTTGTTTCATGGTAGGACCTCCTTTTTAGTTAGATAAATATGCTTCCATAGTAGCAGATGTAAGCGCTTTTGTCAACGTCTGTTTGGTATGGAAATTAGCTCAATATCATTATCAGCTCTAGCAATGAGTTGATCCTTGACATCGGTTTTTTCAGTTTTGTAAGGGTTGCTTAATTCCGTGCCTCTTGATTCAGGCTTTTCTCTTGTGAATTGGTGGATAGAACCATAGTTACTTGAGATGTCCCAGTTAATTCGTTGGTTCTCTTTCTGGTCTAGGATGATTCTGAGATACTTTTTGGCAGTCAGTTCAACCTTACCATGGACTTGGATATTTTCAGCGTGGAAGTGCTTCTCTGTTGACTCTAGCTGACTATCTGTAAGGTCTGTATCAAAGATATTGACAATATTAGGGGTTATGAGTTTACTATTTTTGATACGACTTCCTTCAATTCGGAGAATATAGCTGTTTGTATTGAGGGTCGCATTTTCAAGGCTAGCATTAGTGATACTGGTTTGTCTGCGATTGGCTGAGATGTTGATTCCTTTTAGATTTCTCCCTTTTGGTAGTCGGAGGATAACTTCATCAAAACGACTAGAGTAGCTACTTGCGATATGGAGAATCCCGCCGATTCCAGAAGAGAGAAATGGAGTTTCAGACAGTTTCTTATCAGTGAGGCTTAGCGTTTTATCGTTCTGACTTGTGATAAGATCATGGTTAGCAGAAATAGATGGATGATAAGAAATGTGGATTTGATCATCGAAAGAGTCTGTGATGGTCAGCGCGTGTTGGTGGAGAGTGATCTCTAGGTTTTCGACTTCCTTGCCAAAGGTCAACTCTTCCATCCGACTATCATAGACAGGCTCCTTGGACATGGCAAGTAGGCTCTTAATTCCGTCAGATTGGATGCCTACAAAGAGCAGGATAAATCCGATAACGGTAGTCACCACACCAAAAATGAGAAATCCTTTTGTCAATTTATGCATGATGATCACCTCTCTTTCCTTTTTTAAGAACAAATTGCACCAGGCGAACAATGAGTAGACCGAAGAAGCGAGCTACATAGGAAATGCCTAGTAAAACTAGCGAAGAAGCACCGATAGCCAGTAAACCAGAACCAAAAATCAAGATAAAGGCTGATTTAGCTTGGGCTAAGACAGTGAAACTTTCAACTAAAAATAGGAATCCGCCGATGATACCAAGTATGGAAACCGCAAAGAAAGCTAGAATGACAGTCAAGGCTGCCACAAGGATTGCGAACAGGGACACGAGGATGGCGATTCCCAGAGGAATACCGATGGGGGCTGCAAGGAGAGCTAACAAGGCGATATGCAAAATTTGTCGGTTATTCTTTTGAGCGGGTGCCTCATTGATTTTTTTATCGAGAAGATTGGAGAGGACTTCGTGAGCTGCTTCCTTAGGAGTTCCCAAGCTAGCGATGAGTTCTTCTTCTCCTTCGACTCCAGCATCGTCAAAGAGTTCCCTGAAATAGTCCATGGCTTCAATTTGGTCAGCCTGAGGCAGTTTTTTGAGATAGAGTTCTAGCTGAGTCAGGTATTCAGTTCTTGTCATGGCGGATACTCCCTTCTATGATGCCATTGATGGTGTCTGTATAGAGTGCCCATTCATCTTTTAGGGTCACGAGCTGTTCTATACCACCATTTGTCAAGGAGTAGTATTTGCGCATGCGACCTTGGAACTCTCTAGAATAGGTTGTCAGAAAGCTATTGCCTTCCAATTTTTTGAGAATGGGATAGAGCGTAGATTCTTTGATGTTAGCGATCAGCTTAATGGTCTGGCTAATCTCATAACCATAAGAATCATCCTGCTCCAGTACGGCCAAGATGAGAAATTCAATCAAGGCAGAGGATGTTGGAAAGTACATGGGGAACCTCCTTTTCTAATGTGTAAGATTTTTATATATAATTTTTCTACACATACATTGTACATCTAAAAGAAAGCCCTGTCAAGAGAAATGTGTAAAATTTTTATATATAAAAAACTTCTAGGAAAAACTAGAAGTTTAGAGGATTTTGGGGAGATTTTTATCTAAATTTTATCGTAGATTTTTTATACTTAATATCCTTATCCAAAAGTTTCAATAAAGGAGTCACGTATTCAGGATTCGGAAACTTGGGACCAAAAATGACTTCACCTATTTGAACATTTTCTTCTCGCTCAAGATAAAGTTTACCGAATTCAGGAGAATAATTAATTTTTATTTTATCGTTATCAGAATTTAAGTTAGCATATTGTAAAATACGTAATTCTTCTTCATACTTGTAATCAACCGATTTGAATAGGTAGCGGATTTCTTCAATACAGTCAGCGATAGCTTTTTTATAGAACGGGTCCCCAGAATTTTTATAATCCCTTAATTCTGATTTTAAATCTACCAACAATCCTTTTAGTCGCGTTACTTCTTCACTAGTGAATAGTTCAGTTTCTTCGATATCGAATTGATCATCGGAGTAATGAACGTAAGCTACGCGATATAAATAATCCTGATTAGTATTCGGTGTAGAATATTTGTCTTCAGAATTTTGAGTATTATCATTGTCTCTAGTCGTCATCTCTTTGTTGGATTCATTTGAGGAGATATCGTTTGAAATTTCAACGCTTGAATTCATTTTGTGACTGATTTGTTTATCTGAGTTTTTTTGATACCAAGGAAGGTCACTAAGTGAATGATAATGAGCAAAATCATTCTCATTTAGTACAATACAGACTCCCTCTGCGTTATTTCCGTATTGCGACCACATGGCTAGATCATCTGTTTTGCTAGTGAAACTCATTAAAAACCAAGAACTAGGATCCAAAGGATTACGTTTTTCTAATTTTAAAATGTTTTCTAGAATTTCCCCTTCTTCAGGATCGTTCATATAGTTAGCGTTATTTAGGCGTGTCTTTCCTGAGATGGAGAATGGAGCTTTATCCTCTTTTCCTAATATGCTTTGGAGCGCTTTTCCTGAGGTATAGTGACCAAATTTTAGTTTTCTATTTTTGTCTTCAGTCTTTAATCCAAGTTCATACTTGATTTGTTGGACAAGCGAATAAATTTTAATTAACTGATTGATTCTTTCTGAGTTTTCCTTGTAATGCTCTATCCAGGATTTTAAAATATCATATTTTGTATCGGAGATGATACCAATTTTTAAGGTGCGAATAAGCAAATTTTTCTCTTTTTCATCTTTCCCTTCTTCAATAGATGAATCAAAACAAAGTTTATCCAGAGCTTTTACGATATTAGTAGTGGAAATCTGAACTTGATCTTGCTTAAATTGTTTTTCGTTTTCGAGTATTTCGATGAGCATATTTAAAATTTTAATACTCTGAATAGACTCTAAGGACTGACAGATATCGTTTACGAGATTTGATTGGTCTATTTGATTATTTTTTACCAAATCCATCCGAGCTGTAAGATATTGAACAGTAATTTCTTCAGATTGTACGAATCTATCGTGTAGTCTTTTTAGTTTATCTATAATTTCAAGTTTTTCCCCTTCATTTTGTTGTTTAGTGATAATTTCGGCAAGAGCTTCAGAGTAGCATAAAGTGATCTCTTCATTTTTTTCAAAATTATAAGCTAATTTCTTTAGTTTAGAAACCGTATCATTCAATTTATCTAAGTTGGTTTGTTTCAGTGATAAATTGACTAAAGCCATAGCATATTGTAACGCAATGTCTTCAGACTGATTGAACTGCTCAAAAATTTCTTTGAGTAAATTAGTGGTATTCTTTCTCTCTTCTACATTTATTTGTTTAGCTGACAAATTGACTAAAACCATAGCATATCGTAAAGCAATGTCTTCAGAATGTTGAAACTGCTCAAAAATTTCTTTGACTAAATTAGCGGTATTCTTTCTCTCTTCTACATTTACTTGTTTAGCTGATAAATTTACCAAAGTCTTAGCATATCGTAAAGCAATGTCTTCAGAATGTTGAAACTGCTCAAAAATTTTTTTGACTGAATTAGCGGTATTCCCTCTCTCTTCTACATTTACTTGTTCAACTGACAAATTGACTAAAGCCATAGTATAGTGTAAAGCAATGTCTTCAGAATTTTGGAACTTTAAGGTTAAAGCTTCTATTTCTGATATGGATTCCTTACGTTCTTTGATATCATTTTGTCTATTTGAAAGATTGTATAAAGCCATAGCATAGTGTAGCGCAATGTCTTCAGATTGATTGAACTGCTCAAAAATTTCTTTGAGTAAATTAGTGGTATTCTTTCTCTCTTCTACATTTACTTGTTCAACTGACAAATTGACTAAAGTCTTAGCATATTGTAATGCAATATCTTCAGACTGTTTGAAGCGTTCAAAAATTTCTTTGACAGAATTAACAGTGTTTAGTAGCTCCTCAACATTTACTTGTTCAACTGACAAATTGACTAAAGCCATAGCATATCGTAAAGCAATGTCTTCAGACTGATTGAACTGTTCAAAAATTTGTTTGACTGAATGAATAGTGTTGCCCAGTTCTTCTATGTTTACTTGTTCAGCTGACAAATTGACTAAAGCCATAGCATATTGTAATGCAATATCTTCAGACTGTTTGAAGCGTTCAAAAATTTCTTTGACAGAATTAACAGTGTTTAGTAGCTCCTCAACATTTACTTGTTCAACCGACAAATTGACTAAAGCCATAGCATACCGCAACGCAATGTCTTCTGATTCAGGGTATTGCTCATAAATTATTTTAGCTTTTTTTGCTAGAGCTTCACAGGCAGTCTTATCTGTCTCCTTGGTTGATAAGTCAAAGAGCTTATCTAACTCTGTTAAACTTTCTTTCAAATTGTATTTCTGTTCATCCATTCTATGTACCTCGCTTGAAATAGTAGCTATCTTATAAACTAATTTATTTTTCGTATGATAATTAGTTTCTATACATTTTATTATATCAAAAATGTTATCTTTCTACTAACAGATGGATGGCGTTTTTTGTTGATATAAGCACCAAAAAAACCAGATAGAGTCTGGCTTTGCATAGTTTATATCTGAGAAGTATTTTAGAAAAATTAGAGGATTTTATCAGCTCTGTCCACTGTAAAGAGGGCCACAGTCATCAGGATA
>CAUUIG010000045.1:0-12905 GCA_963545095.1 uncultured Streptococcus sp. | reverse complement strand
TTGAGCAACCTGCGGCTAGCTTCCTAGTTTGCTCTTTGATTTTCATTGAGTATAAGATTGTAAGTAAAGGAGTATGATATGAGGAAGTGGTGGAAAGAGCTGACAGACAAGCCTTTAGTAAAAGCATTTTTGCATTATTATCAAGCATCAGATAGTGAATTGACCAGTGTCGCAGTAGCCTACTATTGGTTGATTTCGATTTTTCCCCTGCTTTTGGTGGTGGTCAATATCCTCCCTTATTTTCAGATTCCAGTTTCCAATTTTTTAAAGGTTGTCAATGAATTTTTGCCGGAAACCATGTATGATGTGGTGGCAAAGATTATTACAGAAGTGTTGACCCAACCTTCAACGGGCTTATTGAGTTTTGCGGTTTTGTCAGCCCTCTGGACCTTTTCAAAATCCATGAATTTCCTACAGAAAGCCTTTAATAAAGCTTACGGAGTAGCAAAAAATCGTGGAATGATTTCCCATCAGCTCATGAGTTTGTTTGTCAGTTTTGGTCTGCAGATTCTCTTTGCCTTAGCTCTCTTTCTAAGTGTCTTTGGTCGCATGCTCCTCAACCTTATCAAAAGTTACTGGAAATCGGATAGTCCTCTCTTTGATTATCTGCAAGACCTAACAGGCCCCTTGGTCTATGCCTTGATTTTTACCATCTTGGTCATGCTTTATTATTTTCTGCCCAATGTCAAGGTGCGACGGATTCGACATGTATTACCAGGTAGTGCCTTTGTCTTGTTGACCCTGGCCTTACTGCTCAATATTTTTTCAGTCTATGTCAACAATTATGTCAATCACATCGTGGACGTCCGTTTTTTTAGTTCCATCGTCGTGGTAGTCATGATGTTCTGGTTTGTTCTCATTGCTAAGATTTTGATTGTCGGCGCGGTGATTAATGCCAGTGTGCAGAGTTTGAAAGATCTGAATTTTAGAAAAGACTAACGAATTTTTAATTCATTACAAAACGCATAATATGAAAATTCCACGAGGTCAACTATAGTCATAAAGCTGAACAACAAGCCAAAACGCCCAAAAAAGGCGGCAAAAAGCAAGCACCTGCAAGCAACGTGCCGAAATGGTCAAATCCTGATTATGTCAACGAATTAGACCCAAAAATCGTTGATATGCTAGTAGAATTTCACAAGTCACAAGGCACTTTGGAAACTCCCGAAGCGCAAGCAGAAATCGCCCAAAAACGTGAAGAAATCGAGCAAAGGAGAGCTGAGCTTGAGGATAAAAAACAAGAGCTTTTGAACCGCTTGAACAAATAGAGTTTCGCAAGTATTATGCTTACAAATTACTTGAGCAATTAACTAAAATATAAACCCTACCTAGATATAAAGGCAGGGTTTATATTTTAGAAATTCACGTAGGTTGTTTCGGTTTTTACATACCCAGTATAGTCTGAGTTTTTATAGTATTCAGTGATAAACTTCCATTTTCTTTGAGCAACATGGATATAAGTACTTGTTATGTAGTATGGATATGGGCTTTGTGACTCCAAGTAACTCTCATAAGCTTGCATACCAATATATGCTCCACCAATTATGCCACCCCATGGGCCACCCACCATAGAACCTATAAGACCAAACATCGCGGATATTCCAGAACCAATCATGAAGTTAGCGAATGTGTTGGCTAGTTTATTCCCATGTATTGTGTTGACGTAATTCCAAACATTAGGATCGTATGATCTAAAAGATATATTTAGGTCGATTTCATTCTTTTGATAAGCCATATAGAATGACCCATTGACATAGACACCATCAGCACGTTGTTCAATAGTGTCTACACTTCCATCTGGATTGACCACCTCAAGAACTTCATCACTTAAAATATTTACTTGCGTATCTCCGAACCGCACTGATGAGCCATTCTTAAACTGAGTCTCACCAGATACAACTTTAGAGTTTGCCGATAAGCTATCATCAGCAAAAACAGCAAGCGACGGGGAAATGCTAGACATACAGAAAACAGACATAGCTAGCAAACACATGCATTTAGACATCTTAGACATAACGGAAACTCCTTTGTATTTTTGATTTTTTTCAACTTTTATTATACAATAAAACCAAACAAAAAGAAAGCGGTAACAATATGCTTAATGCGAAAATTTTTTATATATTTTTATATTTGATCGTTATCGAAACTATAGGCTTGTTGTTGTTGAAAAAAGGTCTCGAAATGGGTTATTTAGACACAGGAGCTATTATCCTCGCAGTTTTTTCATTTGCTTTTTACAACCTATGTTCATTCGCTTGGGTCTGCAGTACAATAAAAAACAATAAAAATAAATAGACGTATTTTCAAAAAAAGATTGCATATTTATCGTAGTAAAACGACGGTTTAAATCGTCGTTTTTTTGTATCCCCCCCTGAAATTTATTTTAATTATGCAAATTTCACGTATTTTTGGTGCTGAGACAACGATTCTGAGAGCTTTTCAGACTTTTTTGCGACCTGTCTACTATTATTAGAAAAGCTTAGAGCACCAAAGAATTTACCTGATAATATGCGTTTTTTGATTATGAAAATTAATAGATAAACATGGCATCGCCAAAGCTAAAGAAGCGGTAGTGTTCTTGAATGGCATGGTGGTAGGCATCTAAGACTAATTTACGGCCTGCAAAGGCAGAAACCAACATGACCAGAGTTGATTTTGGCAGGTGGAAGTTGGTTGAGAAGGCATCGACAACCTTCCATTCATAGCCAGGTTTGATAAAGATATTGGTCCAGCCAGAATCTGCTTGGATTTGCCCATCAAACTTGGAACCAATAGTCTCCAAGGTGCGGATAGAAGTGGTTCCGACAGCGATGACACGACCACCGTTTTCTTTAACAGAGCGAAGAGTGGCAGCAGCTTCTTCAGAAAGTTGGTAGAATTCTGAGTGCATTTCATGTTCGTCCAAATTGTCAACTGAAACAGGTCTAAAGGTTCCAAGTCCGACATGAAGAGTTAGATAGACTAGATGAACACCCTTAGCTTGGATTTCTGCTAGCAGTTCTTTAGTGAAGTGTAGTCCAGCAGTTGGTGCTGCAGCAGAGCCACTTTCTTTGGCGTAAACGGTTTGATAACGTTCACGGTCATCCAGTTTTTCATGGATATAAGGCGGTAGTGGCATTTCACCTAGACTTTCCAAAACTTCTAGGAAAATTCCTTGGTACTCAAAGCGGACAATACGGCCCCCGTGAGTCAATTCTTCCGTAACAACAGCGCTGAGACGGCCATCACCAAAGCTGACACGAGTACCAACCTTGAGGCGTTTGGCAGGTTTAGCCAGAACTTCCCACTCATCTCCATTAGTATTTTTGAGCAGGAGAAGTTCCACATGACCTCCAGTTTCTTCCTTTTGACCATAGAGACGGGCAGGGAGAACGCGGGTGTCGTTCATGACAAGGGCGTCACCAGGTTCCAGCATATCAATAATAGAGTGGAAGTGTTTATCCTGCATTTTTCCAGTCTCACGGTTGACAATGAGGAGTTTGGAGGCATCCCGTTTTTCAAGGGGCGTTTGGGCAATCAATTCCTCTGGCAAGTGGAAATCAAAATCAGCTGTATTCATATATCTGTTCATTCTTTCTAAGTTCTAATCCTATCCATTATAACATGTTTCAAGTTTGGAAGCTCTTTTTTTAGAAATTAAATCGTTTTCACTTGACAAAAATTGGTCTATACCATATAATAAATATAGATTAAACGGAGGATGAAAAGATGAAAGTTATCAAAGTTGAAAACCAAGTCGAAGGTGGAAAAGTTGCTTTTGAGATTTTGAAGGAAAAATTGGCCACTGGAGCTCAAACCCTAGGACTTGCGACAGGAAGTAGCCCACTTGAATTTTACAAGGAAATTGTTGAGAGTGACCTTGATTTTTCAAATCTAACCAGTGTCAACCTTGATGAGTATGTGGGCCTTGATGGGGACAACCCACAGTCTTATCGTTACTTCATGCAAGAAAACTTGTTTAACCAAAAACCATTTAAAGAAAGTTTCTTACCTCGTGGGGTTAAGGACAATGCTGAAGCTGAAGTTGAACGCTACAACCAAATTTTGGCTGACCATCCAGTTGACCTTCAAATCTTGGGAATCGGTCGCAATGGACATATCGGATTTAATGAACCTGGTACTCCATTTGACAGTCAAACGCATCTAGTTGAACTTGATCAGTCTACTATTGAAGCCAATGCGCGCTTCTTTGACAAGATTGAAGACGTCCCAACCCAAGCCATTTCAATGGGGATTAAAAATATCTTGGATGCCAAGTCAATCCTTCTCTTTGCTTACGGTGAATCAAAAGCAGAAGCCATTGCAGGAACAGTGTCTGGACCAGTGACCGAAAACCTACCTGCAAGTAGCCTGCAAAATCACCCTGATGTGACCATCATTGCAGATGCTGAAGCGCTTAGCTTACTTGAAAAATAAAAAAGTGAAACCCTTTGAAATGAGTGGTTTCAACTCTTGTATAAATCTAAGAAAAAATCAAAATTAAACCGCATTTTTTCTTGACAATTATTCCTTTTACGTGTAAAATAGAATAGATCTTGAACTTGAAGGGAGTGAAAAAAATGTCTAAAACAGTAGTACGTAAGAATGAATCTCTTGACGACGCACTTCGTCGTTTCAAACGTGCGGTTACTAAAGCTGGTACTCTTCAAGAAACACGCAAACGTGAATTCTATGAAAAACCTTCTGTAAAACGTAAACGTAAATCAGAAGCAGCTCGTAAACGTAAAAAATTCTAATTAGAAATGAAAGGCTGGAGAAATCTAGTCTTTTTTCTTTTAATACTCTTCGAAAATCTCTTCAAACCACGTCAACGTCGCCTTGCCGTAGATATGGTTACTGACTTCGTCAGTTTCATCTACAACCTCAAAGCAGTTCTTTGAGCTGACTTCGTCAGTTCCATCTACAACCTCAAAACGGTGTTTTGAGCAACCTGCGGCTAGTTTGCTCTTTGATTTTCATTGATTATAAATAAATACTCCAAAGCCTGCAAAAATCTCAAATATCCTCCTACAATTTGATATAATAGAGGGAAGAACTCATTTGAAGGAGGAAATGATGTCGGTTTTAGTAAAAGAAGTCATTGAAAAGCTTAGACTAGACATTGTCTATGGCGAACCAGAATTGCTTGAAAAGGAAATCAATACAGCGGACATAACTAGACCTGGTCTTGAAATGACAGGTTATTTTGACTACTACACGCCAGAGCGGATTCAACTTTTGGGAATGAAGGAGTGGTCCTATCTTGTTTCGATGTCCTCTCACAACCGTTACCAAGTCTTGAAAAAAATGTTTCTACCTGAGACACCTGCGGTTATTGTTGCCCGTGGTTTGGTAGTTCCAGAGGAAATGTTAAAGGCAGCTAGAGAGTGTAAGATTGCCATTTTAACCAGCCGTACAGCTACTAGTCGTTTGTCTGGAGAGTTATCTAGTTATCTGGATTCTCGTTTGGCAGAACGGACCAGTGTGCACGGAGTTTTGATGGATATCTATGGGATGGGTGTCTTGATTCAAGGTGATAGTGGAATTGGTAAGAGTGAGACAGGTCTAGAGCTTGTCAAACGTGGTCACCGCTTGGTAGCAGATGACCGTGTCGATATCTTTGCCAAGGATGAGATTACTCTTTGGGGTGAACCAGCTGAAATCTTGAGACACCTGATTGAAATTCGTGGTGTCGGTATTATCGATGTTATGAGCCTCTACGGTGCCAGTGCTGTAAAAGATTCTTCACAAGTTCAGTTAGCTGTCTACTTGGAAAATTACGATACACATAAGACCTTTGATCGTCTTGGAAACAATGCAGAGGAACTTGAAATTTCTGGCGTATCTATTCCTCGTATCCGTATCCCAGTGAAAACTGGTCGTAACATCTCTGTTGTGATTGAGGCTGCTGCCATGAATTATCGTGCCAAGGAAATGGGCTTTGATGCGACGCGTTTGTTCGAAGAACGCTTGACAAATCTCATTGCTCAAAACGAGGTGCCTAATGCTTGATCCAATTGCTATTCATCTAGGTCCTCTAGCTATTCGTTGGTATGCCTTGTGTATTGTGACAGGCTTGATTCTTGCGGTTTATTTGACCATGAAAGAAGCGCCTAGAAAGAAGATCATACCAGACGATATTTTAGATTTTATCTTGATAGCCTTTCCCTTGGCTATTTTAGGAGCACGTCTCTACTATGTTATCTTCCGTTTTGATTACTATAGTCAAAATTTGGGAGAAATTTTTGCCATTTGGAATGGTGGTTTGGCCATCTACGGAGGTTTGATTACTGGGGCTTTTGTACTCTATATCTTTGCCGATCGTAAACTCATTAATACTTGGAATTTTCTAGACATTGCGGCGCCTAGCGTCATGATTGCCCAAAGTCTGGGACGCTGGGGCAATTTCTTTAACCAAGAAGCCTACGGTGCAGCAGTGGATAATCTGGATTATCTACCTGACTTTATCCGTGACCAGATGTATATTGAGGGGAGCTACCGTCAGCCGACCTTCCTTTATGAGTCTTTATGGAATCTGCTTGGCTTTGCCTTGATTCTGATTTTCAGACGAAAATGGAAGAGTCTCAGAAGAGGTCATATCACTGCTTTCTACTTAATTTGGTATGGTTTCGGCCGTATGGTCATTGAAGGCATGCGAACAGATAGCCTCATGTTCTTTGGTCTTCGAGTGTCTCAATGGCTATCAGTTGTCCTTATCGGTCTCGGTATTTTTATCATTTTATATCAAAATCGAAAGAAGGCCCCTTACTATATTTCAGAGGAGGAAAAGTAAATGTTAGAAGTTGCATATATTATTGTAGCCCTTGCTTTGATTGTCTTTTTAGTGTATCTAATTATTACTGTACAAAAGCTTGGACGTGTTATCGATGAAACAGAAAAGACGATCAAAACCTTAACTTCAGATGTGGATGTGACCTTGCATCATACCAATGAATTGCTGGCTAAGGTCAATGTCTTGGCAGATGATATCAATGTCAAGGTGGCAACGATTGATCCACTCTTTAGTGCTGTTGCAGATTTATCTCTATCTGTTTCAGACCTCAATGACCATGCGCGTGTCTTGAGCAAGAAAGCTTCATCAGCTGGTTCAAAAACACTCAAGACTGGTGCAAGTTTGTCAGCTCTTCGTCTTGCAAGTAAATTTTTCAAAAAATAAAAAAGGAGAATCCTTATGGGTAAACTATCCTCAATCCTTTTAGGAACCGTTTCAGGTGCAGCTCTTGCCTTGTTTTTAACAAGTGACAAGGGCAAACAAGTTTGCAGTCAGGCTCAAGATTTTCTAGATGATTTGAGAGAAGATCCTGAGTATGCCAAGGAGCAGGTCTGTGAAAAACTGACAGAAGTCAAGGAGCAGGCTACAGATTTTGTTCTGAAAACCAAAGAACAGGTTGAGTCAGGTGAAATCACTGTGGACAGTGTACTTGCTCAAGCCAAATCATGTGCTCGTCAAGCGACAGAAGCATCAAAGGATCGATTCAATAATCTCAAGGAGCACTGGCAAGAAAAGGTCGAAACTCTTGATGAATCAGAAGAGATTGTGATTGATATCAAAGAAGAAAAAATCTAGATTTGAGAGAGAGGGAAACCTCTCTTTTTTATCCAAAACAATATAACATATTGACATTTCATGAATAATTAAAAATTTCCAACTTTTATTGACGAAAGAAGCTTGTTTTTTGTTGTGTAAATATATTAAAAATGGTATAATTGAGCTGTGATAGCTGTGATAGCTGTGATGTGTAAAATACTCATCATAGTGATTTTTATGGTTATATTCCTACTTGGGATTAGCTATAAGAATTGCTTTTTAATTTGATTTTATGTTTTGACATAAGGAGGAAAAATGGAAAACAAATCGAATTCACTAAGTAGAGTAAAGCGTCACCAACGTGAAAAGGTTCTACGCTTCTCTATTCGTAAATATAGCTTTGGTGCGGCTTCAGTAGCTGTTGCAGCACTGATGTTTTTGGGTGCGCGCGTTGCTAGTGCGGATAGTGTAACTGAAAATAATTCACAAAATACCACAGATGTGGTTAAACAGAAAGATAAGGATAAATCACTTGCAGAGATTCAACAACCTACCGATAACAAAGTAGAGGCTGCACAGAATCCTTCAGAAAAGGAGATGACAACTAATGTTGAAACTGCTGTCAAAACGATTGATAAAACAAAATTAAGAAAAGTAGTTGAAGAGCTACATGCTACTCTTTCATCAAAATCAGATTTTGACAACTCAGTTCTTTCTCCGATTAAGGACAGAGTTCAAAAAGGGCAAGCCTTACTAGCTAGTGATACTGCAACACAGAAGGATGTAAATGACCTACTTTCCCTTTTAGAAAATGATTTAACTGTTTTATCAAATGCTACTAAAGAATCAAGCAAGGTTCAAGAAACTACAACTGAGAATAAGACTGAAATCAGAGATAATAAAACTGCTTCTGAACTAAGTGAAGCTGATAAAACTATTTCAGATAAGAAAGAATCACTAAAATTGTCTGCTGAACAATTACAAGCAGCGGTTCTTGAGCTTCCTGAACATGAATCAACTAAAGAAGTATTTGAAAAAGCTAACGAACTCTTGGGATTAGCCCAAGGGGTTATTCAGAATACAACGATTTCTCCTAATGATATTGAAGATCTAACAAAGCGAGTGAAGAGAATGTTTAACTCTGTTAAAAACGCTACAACGCGTTTGAGTTCAGGTTCTCATGACCCTCGTAATGGTCAGAGAATGAGACAAGGTACTGGCGAAAGAGCCGCAACTGTATCTCAAAATTGGACTTCTGAAAAAAATCTTTTAAGTTACCAACGCTTTCGTGCTTCTGATTTTAATGGGAATCTCCAAAACGGAAATAGACAATTTACGGAAAACAAAGTTGATATGACAGCTCGTTTTGAAACCATTGATGGAAGTAAGTATGTCGTTTATGATGTGTTCTTTAATAATGACGGGCGTGTGATGGGTGGAAGTACTCACCAAGTAATTTATAAATTGATTTTACAACCGGAAATTTTAGATTTAAACCCTAACGGAACTTATAAAGGTGATACGTTAAGGGACATGAAATTTGAAATATATCGAAAAAATGGAGATAATGGAACTTTATCTCAGAATCCAGGAAATTTTTCTAAAACAGGAACAGCAAATTTTAATTTCTTGAGTGATCATGAGAAAACCAAGGAAGGATTGACATATTATTATAATTTAGATATTCGTCACAATGGCTCTTATGGATTAGATATGAGGGATACTTTTAAAAGTAACAGAAATGATCCATTTTTAACAATGGCTGTATCAAGAAACGGTGTGTACAATAATTATTCATATGGTTTCGGTGTGATGACTCTTAACGATAGAGACGCTGTGCATATGCAAGTAAAGGCTAAGTTAAAGCCAGGTGTAACAGAGGAAAAGGTAAAAGAAGCTTATACATTAGCAGTGGCTGTAACTCAGAGACCAACAACAAACCAATCTTATGTATTTGTATCGGGAAAAAATGCTAGTGAGAACTATACAAATGTACCAGATAGACCGGTAGTTCCAACTGTTACACAAAGTGAAGAATATCCGATTAAAGGTAAAGAAGTTACAAAAACAGTTGGGGAAGCTATTGAGAATGTAAGCAATCCTGTATCATCAGGTTTTGTAGTTCGAAATGATAACACTACACACTTCCCTAGTGATGTGAGGTGGAGTTGGCCAAATGGACAACCCAATACTAATACTGCTGGAGTATTTAATTATCGTGTCACTGCAAACTATTATGATAATTCATCAAATTCGACAACCGTAACACTAAAAGTAAAGCCTAAAAAACCTGTAATTGAGCAAAGCTCAGTTAATGAAAAAGCAGGGAAAACAGGACAAAATGTAGTTGTAACTGTACAAGATGGAGTTCCTGATGGTTCTATGGTTACTTTATATAACGGCACGAACATTATTGGTAGAGGAAGAACAAGTGGTCGAACAGCTACTATTAATGTATCAGGGGCATTACCATCGACAGCGATTAGTGCTAAAACCACTGTAACAAATAATTATGGGACAGTAGAATCAGATCTTAGTACAACGGTAACACCAACAGAAGTTCCAGATAAACAACCACCAACAGTATCAATTAACGGAAATAGATTAACAGCAAATGAGAATGATAATCGTTTTATTATTTATCGTGGAGCAAACTTTAATCCAACATTTAGAGTTCAAGATGACAAGAATAATGTCACTTTATCCATTACAAATCTTCCAGAAGGTGTGAAAAATGTTTCGACAAGTGGAAGTAAGGATTTAAGCTATACAATTCCAGATAATTATGTAGCAGATAACGCTTCGCTTGGAGAAAGAACTGCGACTGTGGTTGCGAGTGATGGTCGTAATAGTGCAACATATAAATTTAAATATCGTATAGTCGATGTACAAGCAAAAAATAGTACGACAGAAAATCGAATTCTAGGAAGTACATTAGGAGACCCTCATGCTCACTTCAAAGTGGCAGAAAGTAATACTGTAGAAAATGACAAGTACTATCCAACTGGTATGCAGTTTAAATGGAAAGAGTTCGATTCTAGAAATTCTAGATTTACTGATGTTGATAATAATACGAAGTTAAACGATCTAGGAACTATTACTAAGTACATTGCTACGGCTACATTCCCTCGTGTAGTGAATACAAAACGAATTGATAATGTAGATTATACAATCTATTCACCTACTCAAAAACCAGTACAAATGACGTTTAATGTGACGGATAATGTTAAGCCAACAGTTAAATTAGTGCAAAATAACCAAGATATAACACTTTCAGAATCAACTCCAGAAGCAAGAGTGCCGAAAGTAACTGTATATCGTGGTGAGAAAGCCGAAATCACAGTAAAAGCTTCAGACAATACTGGAAAATTATCACATTTCACTACATCAGGATTACCAAGTGGAGTAACAGAAACTGGAGCAAGTTCAAGTGATAGTGCAACAGATGCAGCACCTTTAGCTCATACATTATCTGGTAAAGTGGCAACGAATATAGCATTAGGAGATAAAGTATTAACAGTTGTAGCTTCTGATAAAACAACTCCAACGAATACAACTACTGTTAAATTCAAATTGGATGTTAAAGCTCAAAATGAGAAATATACACCGACAGCAGGAACAACACCAGTAGCTGTAAATAATATTGGAAGTATTAGTCCTTCAGATTTAGAAAAAATTAAAAACTCTGTAACAGTGCCAAATCTTTCACAAGAAGCAAGGAATTCTGGCGGTGTAACAACATCATTGAAGAACCATGGAGCTGTGACAACAGCTGGTGGTAAAAAATATGTCACTGTAGAAGTAACATATCCAGATGGAAGTAAAGATGAAGTTCCAGTTGAAGTACAACAAAATACAAATGTTGTAAAACGTCCAATTATTAACTTGAAACAAGGCGAAACACTTTCAGCGGCAGAAATGAAGACCATTGTTGAGTTGCAAGATGGATCTAGCAAACTGCCTTTACCAGCTGATGCTGTTGTAACAGCAACGTTTAACACGAATACTGTAAAAGATGGAAACTGGACGAATATTACAGTTCGATTCAATGATGGAACTACTAAAACAGTTAGTGTTAATTATAATGTTAAGGCTACGTTCCCAGTAGCTAACACTGTTTATGATTTCAGAGGAGTTACTAGAACTAATGATTCTGAAAGTAACTACTATATAAACAAAGGTCTTCCAAATGGAATGAACTGGTTTGTTAAGAAAGGAACTGAAACTAAACCTAATGCAAAAATTCAAACTTACTTGGCAACAGATGGTTTAGGTAAGACAGATTATACATTTGGAGCTTATTATGCAGCTAGCAGATTTAACGATAATGAGTCTAATATTAATTTAAAATTAAAACATGAGGGAACTGTTTCTCACCATGTTTATGATGTGATGGCTGCAACTAACAAGATTACTGTTAATAATGGAGCAACATTGACAGAGGCAAATGCCAAAGCTGCTGTTACTAAGGTTGCAGGTTCAGAAGATTTACCAACAGGGACAACTTATGAGTGGGTTGCCGATGAAAATGGTACAGCATTAAGTAATAAAACAGTTACTGAGTTTGGAGAAGCAACACGTTATGTAAAAGTGACACTACCAAAATCACAAGAAACTAGCAATAATGCTCCAGAAGCAACACAACGTCAATCTAGCAAAATTATTAGAGTGACAATGAAAGTTAACGAAACTGCTAAACCAACAGTTAAGTTAGTACAAAATAACCAAGATATAACCCTTTCAGAATCAACTCCAGAAGCAAGAGTGCCGAAAGTAACTGTATATCGTGGTGAGAAAGCCGAAATCACAGTAAAAGCTTCAGACAATACTGGAAAATTATCACATTTCACTACATCAGGATTACCAAGTGGAGTAACAGAAACTGGAGCAAGTTCAAGTGATAGTGCAACAGATGCAGCACCTTTAGCTCATACATTATCTGGTAAAGTGGCAACGAATACAGCGTTAGGAGATAAAGTATTAACAGTTGTAGCTTCAGATAAAACAACTCCAATGAATACAACTACTGTTAAATTCAAATTAGATGTTAAAGCTCAAAACGAGAAATATACACCAACTGCAGGAACAACTGTAACAGTAGGAAATATCGGTACAATTAGTCAACCAGATGAAGATAAAATCAAAAATGCTGTAACAGTACCAGCTCTTTCAGAAGAAGCTACTCGAGATGGAGTTACAAAAAGACTGAAAGATAATGGTAGAGTTACTGCTAAGAATGGTAAGAACTATGTTACTGTAGAAGTAGTATATCCAGATGGAAGTAAAGATGAAGTAGACGTAACTGTAGATGAAGTGCTAAAAGCAGGCAAAGTAAATCCTACAAACCCAGCAGTAGAAGGTCAACCTTATACAAGTA
>CAUUIG010000044.1:0-13077 GCA_963545095.1 uncultured Streptococcus sp. | reverse complement strand
ACTCTTCGTTACACAAGACCGTCTAACTGGTTACGAATCCGCACTCAAGCAATACCAACTGCCTATTGATGGAAATTTAACCTATTTTGCAACGGAGTTCCTAGAGGAAAAAGGGTATCAATTTAGCAAACTCCTCTTTCAGCATGATCCGCAGATTGATGCTATCATCACAACCGATAGCCTCCTAGCTGAAGGGGTCTGTGACTATATCGCTAAGCACCAACTGGATGTCCCTGTTCTCAGCTTCGACTCGGTCAATCCCAAACTCAACTTGGCAGCCTATGTCGATATCAATAGTTTAGAGCTTGGTCGTGTTTCCCTTGAAACCATTCTCCAGATTATTAATGATAATAAAAGTAATAAACAAATTTGCTACCGCCAGTTGATTGCTCATAAGATTATTGAAAAATAAAAACCAGCTCGCGCTGGTTTTTTTGGTCATTGTACTCAATGAAAATCAAAGAGCAAACTAAGAAGCTAGCCGCAGGTTGCTCAAAGCACAGCTTTGAGGTTGCAGATAAAGCTGACGTGGTTTGAAGAGATCTTCGAAGAGTATTAATTTTCTGTTTCAACGAATCGGCCCAAAATATGAACATTCTCCGAGACAGAGACAAAGGCGCTTGGATCCACCTGTTTCATAATCTGTTTAAATTCATTAAACTCTGCACGTGTAATGACAGTGATTAAAACTGCCTTTCTCTCGTGATTATAGGTTCCTTCTGCATCGTGGATCATGGTTGCTCCGCGGTGCAATTTTTTATGGATTTTTTCAATTACCTTCTCTGGATGATTGGTCACAATCATGGCCTGCATCCGTTTTTGCTTGGTAAAAACAGCATCCGTCACACGACTAGAGACAAAGATGGTAATCATCGAGTAAAGGGCATACTTCCAACCAAAGGTCAAACCTGCTATCAGCATGATAGTCCCATTTACCAAGAAAGAAATACTACCGACATTCTTACCCGTTTTCTTGCGAATGGTCAGACTGACGATATCCGTCCCGCCACTGGAGATATTGTTTCGAAGAGCAAAACCAATCCCCAAGCCCATAACAACACCACCAAAAAGGGCATTGATAATGGGATCCTCCGTCAAGGTCGCCACAGGGACAAACTGGATAAAGAAGGAACTCATGGACACCGTGATAAAGGTAAAGACGGTGAACTTATGCCCAATCTGATACCAAGCTAAAACCATCAAAGGGAAATTAATAGCATAGAAAGCCAATGAAATCGGAATATGAAAACCAAACCAGTAATTACTCAAGGCAGAGATAATCTGTGCCAGACCTGTCGCACCACTCGAATACACATGCCCTGGTTGGAAAAAGAAATTGACCGCTACTGCTGATAAAAAACCATAGACCAAAGAAGCCGAAATCTTCTCATCATATTTTTCGCGAGAGATGCTTTGTAAGACACGTAAAATTTTTATCTGATGAGCAAAGCGGCGCAGATAATAGCGCCACCGCTTAATTCGTTTTGCTTGTTTCATCTTCTTCTACTTGTAAGCTGAGTTCCTCTAGTTGTTTGAGAGCCACTGTTGAAGGAGCTTGTGTCATTGGGTCACTTGCCTTGTTATTCTTAGGAAAGGCGATGACTTCACGGATATTTTCTTCTCCTGCTAAGAGCATAACAAATCGGTCAAGCCCGATAGCCAGACCACCGTGTGGTGGGAAACCATAGTCCATGGCTTCAAGAAGGAAACCAAACTGGTCATTTGCTTCTTCGGCTGAGAAACCAAGAGCCTTGAACATACGTTCTTGAAGGTCTTTTTGATTGATACGAAGGCTACCACCACCAAGCTCATAACCGTTCAAGACAATATCGTACGCAATGGCACGAACCTTAGCCAAATCACCTTCTAATTCGTGAGCTGTTTCTTCCTGTGGAAGAGTAAACGGATGGTGGGCACTCATGTAGCGGCCTTCTTCTTCAGACCATTCAAACATTGGCCAGTCAACCACCCAAAGGAAGTTGAATTTATCGTTATCAATCAAGCCAAGCTCTTTGGCAATACGTCCACGAAGGGCACCGAGCGTTGCATTGGCTACTTCAAGCGTATCTGCCACAAAGAGAACCAAGTCCTTATCTTCAAGAGCAAGCGCTGTTGTCAATTCTTCTTGGATACCAGTCAAGAACTTGGCAACTGGTCCGTTTAATTCTCCATCAACAACCTTGACCCAAGCAAGACCTTTGGCACCGTACTGTTTGGCTACTTCGGTCATCTTGTCGATGTCTTTACGTGAATAGTTGTCCGCAGCTCCTTTGACCACAATGGCTTTAACAGCAGGTGCTTCTGAAAAGACTTTAAAGTCTACACCTTTGACCACTTCTGTCAAGTTCTGAAGCAACATGTCAAAACGGGTATCTGGCTTGTCAGAACCGTAAAGAGCCATAGCGTCATCATACTTCATACGAGGGAATGGCAACGTTACTTCAATGCCTTTGGTTTCTTTCATGACACGCGCAATCAAGCCTTCTGTGATATCTTGGATTTCTTGCTCAGTAAGGAAAGATGTTTCCAAGTCGACCTGAGTGAACTCAGGCTGGCGGTCACCACGCAAGTCCTCATCACGGAAACATTTAACGATTTGGTAGTAACGGTCAAAACCAGCATTCATCAACAACTGCTTAGTAATTTGTGGACTTTGAGGAAGAGCATAAAAATGCCCTTTATTAACACGAGATGGCACCAAATAGTCACGCGCTCCTTCTGGAGTTGACTTAGAAAGGAATGGTGTCTCCACGTCGATAAACTCCAACTCATCCAAGTAGTTGCGGATAGAGTGGGTCACCTTGGCACGAAGTTTGAGATTTTCCAACATTTCTGGACGACGAAGGTCAAGGTAACGGTAACGCAAACGCGTATCGTCATTGGCCTCAATCCCATCCTTAATCTCAAATGGGGTTGTCTTAGCTGTATTCAGCACTGTCAGAGCTGTCACGTTTAACTCAACTGCACCAGTTGGCAACTTATCATTGGCTTGCTCACGCGCAGCGACCTGACCAGTCACCTCGATAACAAATTCGCTACGAAGGCTTTCAGCTGTCTCCATAACATCTGCAGATACTTTTTCAGGGTTGATAACCAACTGCATGATTCCTTCACGGTCACGAAGGTCGATAAAGATCAAACCACCAAGGTCACGACGACGGCCAACCCATCCTTTCAAGGTCATTTCTTGTCCGATGTGTTCCTCACGAACACGACCAGCATACATACTACGTTTCATTGTTTCTCTCCTCTTTTATTCTGTTACTATTTTACCATAAAAGCGCAGGCTCTTCATGAAAATCAGCAGAAAAGTTTGCCAGTCTTTAAAAATTAACGCACATACAAAAATCCGATGAAGTTCACCGGACTCTTTTATTTTGAATTGTTGCCTGCTTTGCGCTTTTCAGCGATTTCGGCTGCCTTTCTCGGCAAGACAATTTCCGTTGTGTAAGCTGTCCCAAAGCGCAAGACACCTGCAATAGGGGCAAAGACAACTGCTAGATAGTTATAGAAGAAATCGCCCTTAAAGGCATAAGCTAGCGCTCCAATGATGAAAAATAGAACGACTGCTTGAATCACTGCTAATAAAATTACTCGTTTCATGTGACCTCCTGACTCTATTATAGCATGAGAATCATCAAAAAGCCGACTAAATTATTCAAAGCGTGGAGAGAAATACTGTAGACCAGACCTTTTCTGCTAATATAAGCCAAGCCCAAACTAAAACCAAGGCTAAAATAGACAAAAAATTGTTGCACATCACCTGGGAAATGAATCAAGGCAAACAGAAGACTAGATACCAGAAGAAAAATCAGAGTTTGTTTACTATTGTCCTGCTTAGTAAAGAGATAGCGTGCCAACATCCCTCTAAAGATAAGTTCTTCCGTCAAAGGAGCAAAAATAACGACCGCAAAGAATGAGAAAAGTGGCTGAGCCAAGGTCAGGTCTGTCGCTGTTTGCTGATTTACCGAAGGATCATTTGGTAGGAAAAATTGAACGACAAGAGATAAGAACCAAACCAAGGCAGGGAGCCAAATAAATCGGTTAAAACTACTCTTCTCAATATGGACAGGAGCTTTCTGATACCATTTATAAATGACGTACACATATACTCCAGCCAAGACCACATAGAGCAAGGTAGTAGCATAGGGTGAAGCGCCTAGATTCAAAGCTTCTACAGCCCCACTCTGAACGGTACCATAGATAAACACAAAGGATAGAAGGGCTAGAAGAAACCAGCCAAGGTTTTTAAGTAATTTCATAAAGATCTCCTATCTTGCTTTATAGCTGTTTTTCAATACAAAGAGGTTTGCTATCCCTAACACAAGTACCCAGGCAAGTAACATACCAATATTAGAAAAAGATATTTCCCCACCTTTTTTATTTAAAAGATTTACAATAGGACCAACGAACGAGTAATCCAACACTTTTTGAACCGTATCATTTTGAGAAGCAATCATAGGTAAAAAAGAGACAATTAACATAGGGAAGATACTATAGACTTGCGCTTTAGACTGAGTATCTGACACCGCACCGATTAGAAGGTTGAGAAAAATAATACTAATAGTTGCTAGGAGCAAATAGATAACGTAGGCAAATAAATAGCCTGATAGATCTACTTTAAGATAGATGGGAAGCACAATCATAGCAAGTAACATTATCAGAATAGGGAGAACGAGCATACTGAAAGTATATTCTGTTGCTGTCACACCACTTAGGATGAGTGATTTAAGATTTCGTTTTTCCTTATCTTCTGCCATCATAATCGATACCATATAACCACTTCCCATGCTCAAGACCATCGTCAAGCTAGCAGATAGAAAAAATAGGCTCAATTGTCCATTCTTATTTAAAAATTCATTATATAAAACAGTCAGTCCAAAAGGCAACAATAGAGTCGCCAACAAAGATGAATTGCTAATAAGGGCTTGTAATCTTAACCATAGTAGGGCATTTAATTTTCTAAACATCTAACTTTTCTCCTGTTAATCTGATAAAGATCTCTTCTAAAGTCGGCTCACAAGAGTGAACCACCATCAAATCTGTCGTGTCTAAATGTGGCAATTCTTCAAATGGAACTATCTGTTCTCGTCCATCATTATAAACCACACGTACTTTCTTATCCACATGGTACTTCTGGATAATATCTTGCGGACTTCCATACTCTATTAAGTTCCCCTTATTCAAAAGAGATAAGCGATCACAAAGCAGAGTTGCTTCATGCATATCATGCGTGGTCAGAAAGATAGTTGTCCCCGCCTGCTTTAATTCTTGAAGTAGGGTATGAATCATCTTAGATGTTGTAGGGTCTAAGCCACTGGTTGGCTCATCTAGGAAGAGAATCTTAGGAGCATTCAGAAGGGCACGAGCCAAGAACATTCGTTGTTTCATTCCTGTAGATAGTTTTTCTGCGATAATATCTTTAGCATCTGCCAATCCAACCTGTTGGAGCACCTGAATTACTCTATCTGACTTGAGACCATATAACTTAGCATAGATGAGAAGATTTTTATAAAGACTCATCTTTTCATAAAAACCACTGCCATCACTAACAATACCAATTTGTTCCAAATCATTTGAGGTTAAATCTTGAGAATTCTTACCTAACAAAACTGTTTTACCTTGATCTGCAGCCAACTGACCTGTCAAGACATTGATCATGGTTGTTTTACCTGAGCCAGAAGGTCCAAGAAAACCAAAGATTTCACCCTCCTTAATCTCAAAAGAAATCTGATGAAGAGCTTTTTTGCTCCCAAAACTTTTGCTTACATTTTCAACACGAATCATAGAAACTCCTTTATTTGAAATAACGTTTTACCATAGGTATCTGCATCACATTGATATAAATATGGATTGCTCCTACAAGCAAGAAGGCTAGTAACTGAATCTCTCCTGTCAAGAAAGAAATGATAAAAAGAAAAATATATAAGGCTGGTAAGACATACTGATTTAATTGGAATAAAATCCGAAAACTCTGTTCCAAATTAGCCTTGCGCTCCCCTTCATCGTAAGAATCGAAATGCTCTAAGATATCCTTTGGTGTAGAGAAAAATGCCAAATCAAGCTGACGAACAATCGCAATGGTTTTAAAAAGATATTTTTGGCTGTGTGAATACATCACTAATTCCAAAAAGGAAAGGGAAAATGTTATACGACTTACATCGAGTACAATTACTTCGCTTCCTGAAATGAAGAGAGCCAATACAATCGCTACGCCTGTAATATTAAAAGTAATGGTTCCAAACTCGAGATTCCGATACATTTGCACATAATAGGTTTCATTCAGATCATCATCCATTTCCTCTTGATACAAGGAGTGAAATTTTCTGCTTTTCTTTAAGAAATTGAACGTCAAAAGAATACCAACAAAACCTAATAGTAAACCAATAGCTGATATCCAGGGTAGCAAGATTTTTACATCTAACATAATTCCGTGGGATTCGGCACCAGCCTTCAACATATCTACAAACATATACAAAAAAGCTCCCAAGACAACAGGAATTAAAAATAACAATCCACGTTTCTTTTTCATATTCATTCTCCTTTTTCACTTGCTAGATTTTTGGATTTCTTTTCAATCCAGTCAATTACTGGGATGAGTGCAAAGTAGGCCCAAACAAATTGGTTACTTTGATATGGATTAAACCAGCCTAAGTCTATCCCAATCAATAGAAACACGCTGACTAATAGAACTGTGACCACTACATAATAAATCACTTTGTACTTGTTCATCACTCGTCCTCCTCCAAGCGAAATACCGATTCGACTGTTTCGTTGAAAATTTGAGATATTTTCAGGGCAATGATAATGGATGGGGTGTACTCATCCCGTTCTAGTAGGCTAATGGTCTGTCTGGAAACCCCTGCCAGCTTAGCCAGTTCGGTTTGATTGAGACCATCGCGAGCCCGAAGCTCTTTTAGACGATTTTTTAGTTGCATGTTACACACCTACTCTCCGTCAAATTCAACGGTTTGGATATCCTCAATGCGTTGTAGTTTGAATTTTTCTTTTCCTTTTTTATCAACACGACGTAGCTTGACCCATTCCTCATCTACATCTACAACTTCCCAGTTATCTGTTCCAAAAACTTGTCCAACGATTGTCGGTGTTTTCCCAATCAATTCTTTTAAAATTCTTGACATTTCTTTATTTCCTTTCTGTTTTTGCTCAATTCTTTTGATTTTATTCTCTAGTTTCTTGACCCTTTGGGTATGATAGAGATAAAACATAATCACAAGAGGTACAAATCCTAATGCCCACATAATTGTTCCTTTCTCCTTTTCTCTTAACTTGATTACATTGTAACACATCTTTTTCTTTTTGACAAGCATATTTGTCAAAAAGTTTATGATTTTTGTCATTTTGCAAAAGAAAAAGGTCAGGGATAAAATCCTGACCAGTTTATCTGTTATTAAAATCCTAGTTTTTCAAAGATTTCTGAGAAGTTTTGGCTGATTGCCTCAAGTGACACTTGCACTTCTTCTCGGGTTTGGTTGTTCTTGACCGTCACTTGTCCACTTTCGACTTCGCTCTCTCCGAGGGTGATGAGGGTCTTAGCCGCAAAGACATCAGCTGACTTGAACTGAGCTTTGAGCTTACGGTTGAGGTAATCACGCTCTGCTTTGAATCCTTGTTGGCGAAGAGCCTGTACCAATTCCAAGGCCTTGACATTTGCTCCTTGACCCAAGACTGCGATATAGACATCTAGGGTGTTTTCGATAGGGAGGGCCACACCTTGCTTTTCAAGAATGAGAAGCAGGCGCTCTACACCAAGTCCAAAACCAAATCCAGCAGTTTCAGGACCTCCAAAATAAGAAACCAAACCATCGTAACGACCACCCGCACAGACTGTCAGGTCATTGCCCTCAATCTCAGTGATAAACTCGAAAATGGTGTGGTTGTAGTAGTCCAGACCACGCACCATATTGGTATCGATGATATAGTCTACACCCAGATTTTCCAACATCTGACGCACAGCATCAAAATGAGCTTGGCTTTCTTCATCAAGGAAGTCCAAGATAGACGGTGCATTCTCCACTGCCACCTTGTCTTCTTTTTCCTTAGAGTCCAAGACACGGAGAGGATTTTCCTCCAAACGACGTTGGCTATCCTTAGACAAGGTCTCCTTGAGCGGTGTCAAATAGTCAATCAAGGCTTGACGGTAGGCCGCACGACTCTCAGGATTTCCAAGAGTGTTGAGGTGCAATTTGACACCTTGGATGCCGATTTCTTTCAAGAAGTGAGCTGCCATCGCGATGGTTTCCACATCGGTAGCTGGATTGCTAGAGCCAAAACACTCAACACCAATCTGGTGGAATTGGCGCAAACGCCCTGCCTGTGGACGCTCATAACGGAACATAGGTCCCATGTAATAGAACTTGCTTGGCTTTTGCACTTCGGGAGCGAAGAGTTTATTTTCCACATAGGAACGGACAACGGGCGCAGTTCCTTCTGGACGGAGGGTGATATGACGGTCACCCTTGTCATAGAAGTCGTACATTTCCTTGGTTACGATATCGGTCGTATCTCCGACAGAGCGACTGATAACCTCGTAATGCTCAAAAATAGGCGTGCGCACTTCTGCATAGTTGTAGCGCTTGAAAATCTCACGGGCAAAGCCTTCAACGTACTGCCACTTGGCAGACTCAGCAGGTAAAATATCCTGCGTTCCTTTTGGTTTTTGTAATTTCATAGGGAATCCTCTTTAAACTTAATAGTCTTATTTTACCATAAATAAAGGGATTAAAACAGTGAGAAAAAAATTAGGATTTAAATATCATTTTTGAGATTAAGAATTGTCAAAAAAATAGCTAGCAAGGAAAGACCAACAAATAGCATCCAAGTCAACTGTATATTCCATACAGCTATAAGTGAAAAACAGGCTGTTCCCACAGGTATGGATAAGGTAAACAAGAGACCTAAAAAATTACTGGTACGAGCTAGAACCTCTGGAGCTAGATTTTTCATGAGCATGGCACTAATCTTTGGTTGAACTTTACCAGACACATACAGAGTTAAAAAGAGAAATAGCAAACCAAGCACGACTTGATTGAATACGTTAGCCAGACCAACTAGACTAAGTCCTACGGTCACCCACATCATCAATCTAGGCAGGGACTGCTTCCCAAAATAATCATTGCCCGTAAGGCTACTGATGATGACTGTTACTAAAACACAGACTTGATTGATAAATAGTGCCTCTGTGTAAGAAAAATTCAAGAGAGAATGGCTCAAAAAGAAGAGATTATAAATCCCACCCAAAGCGCCACCCAAGGCATTGATAAGCAAGACAGCAAAGAGCATAAAACCAAAGTTTTTCTGTCCACTTTTAAGAAAAACGAGGCGTAAATTTCGATAAATCGTTAGGAACTGGTCTTTGATAGGAAGCTTCTCATTTTTTAGTGATTCACCATCAGCAGATGACATTGACAGGCTCAATTTGCTTTTTCCTAAAAAGAGGATGACGGCTGATACTAGGAAGAAACAGGCATTGATTCCCGCAACGAGGGAAAAATTGTTGACCGATAGCCCTAAGAGCCAGACTCCAAAAGCTTGACCACCAATAGCTGAAATATAGGTGATGAACTGGGAAAAAGAATAAGCCTCCATCAGATCATCTTCAGCTACTTTTTCCTTAATAAGAGGCATGCGTAAGCCACCTGCAAAATCACTGATGACATCACTAATGACATTGATTAAACACAGGCTAGAAAAGGCAAATAGACTAGCTTGCTGGACAACTAGGGCTGCCAGAAAAAATAAAACCGCCTGAAACAAACCGCTATAGACCATCCATTTGACCTTGGCCCTCGTGTAATCTGCCCGAATCCCTACAAAAACTGTAAAGAGAGTCGGAATAATCATGACAATATTCGCCAGAGCAACAGCAAAAGAGGCTTGTGGCAAGGTCGATGCATAGACGATAAAGACCAGGTTGAAAATCGAAGCACCAAAAGCATTGAAGAAGCGTGACAAAGTCAAGAGTCGATAAGCGTGATTTCTAAACAATAGTTTCATAGATAATCTCCCTTCTTGTTCGAAGTTTTATGTGAAGTATGACTATAGTATAGCACTTAGAAATTTTAGAGGAAAAACTTTTGAATATATGCAACAAATAAAATGAGCAAAAAGAAACGATAGAATTTCTCCAGTGACACAAGAGAGCTCAACAATTCTATCACTTAAAATTTCAAATAATTTTCTTAGTTTGCAGATATTCAACAATCGGTCGTATTTCTATAATAATCGGCAGATTTATTACAACCAAGCATCTCAAAAATACGGACAGCATCTTCCATCTTTTTCTGGCCTTCCTTGACTCTGCCTTGCTTGCTATCAAGGAGACCTTCCGCCCACAAATAGACAATTCGGAAATAGGTTTCATTTTCATTGTAGAAATGCTCTTCGATGACACGTTTAAAATAATGGGCATTAGTAAATTCTTCACACTCAATGCTGGCTAAAAAGCCATTCAATAGTATAGTGTGAAAAAGGTTTCGATTACCAGACATTTCCATTAGAAAATCAGATTTACGTACCATTTCTCGTACATATCTAGTAAAAAGAGAAGCAGATAAAAAGGGAGAACTGACTGAAAATAAATTGAGTTCATAGATTCCCCAGATCTCGGTAGAAAACAAATAATCATGAAGGACTTTCCCCTCCTCTGCCGTTAACTCTACCCTTTCGTCCATGCTCTTCATATAAGACTTGATAAGAATGGCATTTAGAATATGTTTCTGTTTGTTTTGAGAATGGGCATGCTTTTGATACTCCCTGCGATACAAGTCCTCAAGCGGAGCTATATTCTTTGGATCCAAGACATCTATGATTTCTTTTCTCAACTCAGAATCTGTATCATACTGAAAACCTCTCGCCAGAAAGAGGATTTCCTCTACACTGGCAGATATATTTCCTAGGGCAAATAGAAACTTTTCCACCGAAAGCTCACTCTGACCTGTTTCAAAGCGAGATAACATGGACGGCGAAAATTGTCCCCCAGTTGCTTGTCTCAGCGAGATATTTCTTGACTCTCGTAATTGTCTAAAGACTTTTCCAATCTGCTCCATAGGCTTCCCCTTGATTTAGCATTTTCTTTATATTATCATATTTTTTCAGCAAATTCATCAAAAACTTGCCAAATTGTCAGAATTATGAGAAAATAGAGGATATTTATCATGTGGAGGGACTGTAATGAGAGACGATATCAAAATCAATGACCGTGCTTTGGCATTAAAAGACCAAATCATCGAAAAACTAGAGAAAGTTTTTGATACAGATGTAGAATTGGATGTTTACAATCTAGGGCTGATTTATGAAATCAATCTGGATGAAACGGGTCTCTGCAAAATTGTCATGACCTTCACCGACACTGCCTGCGATTGCGCCGAAAGTTTGCCTATTGAAATCGTTGCAGGTCTGAAACAAATCGAGGGTATCGAAGATGTCAAGGTTGAAGTTACCTGGTCGCCTGCTTGGAAAATCACACGAATCAGTCGCTACGGCCGTATTGCCCTTGGACTGCCACCTCGTTAATACTCTTCAAAAATCTCTTCAAACCACGTCAGCGTCGGCTTGTCGTAGTACGGTTACTGACTTCGTCAGTCTTATCTACAACCTCAAAGCAGTACTTTGAGCTGACTTCGTCAGTTCTATCTACAACCTCAAAACATTGTTTTGAGCAACCTGCGCCTAGCTTTCTAGTTTGCTCTTTGATTTTTATTGAGTATAAGCAGGCAAATCACTTTTGGAGATGAAAAGAAGCAAGCCGAAGTTGGCTTGCTTTTTGAGTTTATTTTTTACCTGACTTGTCCATATTCCAGAAGTCTGTCACGGCTCCGCGTGAAGCAGATGATACGATGTGGGCATATTTACCGAGGACACCACGGCTGTAAAGTGGTGGCAAGGTTGTTTCTGCCTTACGTTTTTCAAGTTCTTCATCGGATACGGCCATGGAAATTTCTTTGGTATCTTGGTCAACCGTAACGATATCGCCTGTACGAAGGTAGGCAATTGGTCCACCATCCTGAGCTTCAGGAGCGATATGTCCAACAACCAGACCATAAGTACCACCAGAGAAACGTCCGTCTGTCAAGAGGGCAACCTTGTCTCCTTGACCTTTACCAACGATCATTGATGAAAGTGATAGCATCTCAGGCATACCAGGACCACCCTTAGGTCCAACGAAACGAACAACGACAACATCGCCATCAACGATTTCATCTGTCAGAACGGCCTGAATAGCATCTTCTTCTGAATCAAAGACCTTAGCGGGACCAACGTGACGACGCACTTTAACACCTGATACCTTGGCAACCGCACCGTCAGGGGCAAGATTCCCATTCAAGATGATAAGCGGACCGTCCGCACGTTTTGGATTTTCCAGTGGCATGATGACTTTTTGACCTGGTGTGAGGTCTGCAAAGTCAGCCAAGTTCTCAGCGACAGTCTTACCAGTACATGTGATACGGTCCCCATGAAGGAAGCCATTCGCCAAGAGATATTTCATAACCGCAGGCACACCACCGACTTCGTAGAGGTCTTGGAAGACATACTGACCAGAAGGTTTCAAGTCGGCCAAGTGAGGCACACGTTCTTGGATCGTATTGAAGTCCTCAAGTGACAAATCAACATTGGCAGCATGGGCAATGGCAAGCAAGTGAAGAGTGGCATTTGTAGAACCACCGAGAGCCATGGTTACAGTAATGGCATCTTCAAAGGCTTCACGAGTCAAGATATCTGATGGCTTAAGACCAAGTTCCAACATCTTAACAACAGCACGTCCTGCTGCTTCGATATCTTCTTTCTTGTCAGCTGATTCAGCTGGGTGAGATGAAGAACCTGGCAAACTCATACCGAGAACTTCGATAGCTGTCGCCATGGTATTAGCTGTGTACATACCACCACAGCCACCAGGGCCAGGGCAGGCATTACATTCGAGACGTTTCACGTCCTCAGCTGTCATGTCACCGTGGTTCCATTTTCCAATACCCTCAAAGACAGAAACCAAGTCAATGTCTTTACCATCAAGATTTCCCGGTGCAATAGTTCCACCATAGGCGAAAATAGCTGGAATAT
>CAUUIG010000043.1:0-13120 GCA_963545095.1 uncultured Streptococcus sp. | reverse complement strand
TCCTCCTCTCTCTTTTTTGAAACCGATTTCTTTATATAACAATAATAATATTTTAACTATTATATGTCAATTAATTTTAAGTAAATCAGAAAAAATTTTTTTCAAATAGACTATTGTAATAATAAAAAATGGATGCCATTAAAAAATTTTATTCCAGCTTTTCCCATTCATATTATCCAAGCAAAAGAGATGATGTTGACTAAAAGGCAATTCAAACTATTGTAAAATTCCTACAAAAAAAGAGAGCCGAAACTCTCTTTTTATCTTCTTTTACTTTTACTGACCGACATGAGGGTAATATCTCGCAAGCTAAAGTATGCTAAGGTCAGCATAGCGACTGCGATAAAGAATTCTGTCGGTAGCTGAAAGATTTGCAGAACTGACAACATCAGCAAAATCAAAAGTGCTACGAAAGCAAAAACGATAAGGACGATATTGACTGTCCCTTTAATGCTTTCTGGTGTCGCAAATACATAGAGTAGTAATAAGAGGATTCCTATGATTAAATAAACCATCTTTAACTCTTTCTAGCTCTTATTCAGCTGATTTTTTCTTCTTGTTAGCTTTCTCACGCTCTGCCTTGTTAAGGATTTGTTTACGCAAACGGATAGACTCAGGTGTTACTTCCATGTACTCATCATCGTTCAAGAACTCAAGAGACTCTTCAAGTGTCAAGATACGAGGTGTCTTGATAACAGCTGTTTGGTCCTTAGTAGCTGAACGAACGTTGGTCATTTGTTTTGCCTTAGTGATGTTAACTGTCAAGTCGTTTTCACGAGAGTTTTCACCGATGATCATTCCTTCGTAAACCTCAGTACCTGGGTTGACAAAGATCGTACCACGTTCTTCGATAGACATGATTGAGTAAGTTGTAGCCTTACCAGCATCGATAGAAACAAGGGCACCACGGTGACGTCCACCAATTTCACCTGGAATCAATGGCAAGTATTGGTCGAAGGTATGGTTCATGATACCGTAACCACGAGTCATTGACAAGAACTCAGTTGAATATCCAATCAAACCACGCGCAGGAACAAGGAAGACCAAACGAGTTTGACCATTACCAGTTGAAATCATATCCAACATTTCACCCTTACGTTCAGAAAGGCTTTGGATAACAGATCCTTGGTATTCTTCTGGAGTGTCGATTTGAACACGTTCAAATGGTTCACATTTAACACCATCGATTTCTTTTACGATAACTTCTGGACGAGATACTTGAAGTTCATATCCCTCACGACGCATTGTTTCGATAAGGATTGACAAGTGCAATTCTCCACGTCCTGAAACAGTCCATTTATCTGGTGAATCAGTTGGGTCAACACGAAGGGAAACGTCTGTTTGCAATTCTGCCTGCAAGCGTTCTTCTACCTTACGAGAAGTCACCCATTTACCTTCTTTACCAGCAAATGGTGAGTTGTTAACCAAGAAAGTCATTTGAAGAGTTGGTTCATCGATGTGTAGGATTGGAAGAGCTTCGATTGCGTCTGTCGGAGTAATGGTTTCCCCGACAAAGATATCTTCCATACCAGAAACAGCAATCAAGTCACCAGCTTTAGCTTCCTGGATTTCACGACGCTCCAAACCAAAGAAACCGAAGAGTTTTGTAACACGGAAGTTTTTAGTTGTGCCGTCAAGTTTAGAAAGGGTAACTTGGTCCCCAACCTTAACAGTACCACGGAAGACACGACCGATACCGATACGTCCAACGAAGTCATTGTAGTCCAAAAGTGACACTTGGAACTGCAAAGGCTCATCTGAGTTATCTACTGGAGCTGGGATATGGTCGATAATGGTGTCAAAGATTGGTGCCATAGTAGCTTCTTGGTCAGCTGGATCATCTGACAATGAAGAAGTTCCGTTGATTGCTGAAGCATACACCACTGGGAAATCAAGCTGGTCATCATCTGCACCAAGCTCGATGAAAAGTTCCAAGACTTCGTCCACTACTTCTGCTGGACGAGCTGATGGTTTGTCGATTTTGTTAACAACCACGATTGGGACAAGGTCTTGTTCCAAGGCTTTTTTCAATACGAAACGAGTCTGTGGCATTGTTCCTTCGTAGGCATCTACGACCAAGACAACACCGTCAACCATTTTCATGATACGCTCAACTTCTCCACCGAAGTCCGCGTGTCCTGGTGTGTCCATGATATTGATACGAGTTCCGTTATAGGCAACGGCTGTATTTTTAGCAAGGATAGTAATTCCACGCTCTTTTTCGATATCGTTTGAGTCCATAGCACGCTCTGCCAATTCAGTACGTGCATCAAGCGTTTCTGATTGTTTCAATAATTCGTCAACGAGGGTTGTTTTACCGTGGTCAACGTGGGCGATAATCGCAATGTTACGGATATCTTCTCTTAATTTTGTCATGATTTCCTCTATAATATTCAAAATTTATTTTCTAACTGAACGATTATACCATAATTTCAGGTAAATAACATAACTCAAGCAAGTGTAAATGTTTTCACTATGCTTTTCTTTTCACGTCAAGCCTTTTCAAAGCAAGCGACTTATGATAAGATAGGCACAGTATGCGTTTAGATAATTTATTAGCCCAAGAAAAAATCAGCCGAAAGGCCATGAAACAAGCCTTACTCAAAGGGGAAATTCTAGTCGATGGTCGCCCAGCCCGCTCCCTAGCTCAAAATATCGATACAGGACTACAAGAACTCCTTTTTCAGGACCGAATCATTCAAGGCTATGAGCACACCTACCTTATGCTTCATAAGCCTGCTGGTGTCGTGACAGCCAACAAAGACAAGAAACTTCTAACCGTCATGGACCTCCTTCCGCCTGACATCCAGTCTGACAAGCTCTATGCCGTAGGCCGACTGGACCGAGATACGACAGGACTCCTCCTCTTGACCGACAACGGTCCCTTGGGCTTCCAGCTCCTCCATCCCCAATATCATGTCGATAAAACTTATCGAGTTGAGGTCAATGGACTTCTAACACCTGACCATATCCAAGCCTTTCAAAAAGGAATTATCTTTTTAGATGGCACTGTCTGTAAAACTGCTAGGCTAGAAATTCTATCCGCAGGTCCTTCCCTCAGTCAAGCCTCTATCACTATTTCAGAAGGAAAATTTCATCAAGTCAAGAAAATGTTCCTCTCAGTGGGTGTCAAAGTGACCTCCCTTAAACGTACCCATTTTAGCCCTTGGAGTTTGGATGAGAATCTTCAAGAGGGAGACTATCGACCCCTAAACTCGGAAGAATTAGCAAACATTCGTGACTTTCTCAGAAAAAGTGGTTAAAAAATGAGCTCGGAAAATATCCAAGCTCGTTTTCTTATTTCTCAACTTTAACTTTCCCTTTCCAAGAATCCAAACCATAAGAAAGGATATAAATCTCAGAAAAACCTTGTTTTTTCAAGTAAAGGGCCGCATTTGTGACACGTTGCGCACGTTGGTTTTCGTAGAGAAGGACAGGTTTGTCTTTACGCAGGGCTGCAAGACTAGTCTTCAACTGACTTGAAGGAATATTGCGGGCACCAAGGATATGTTTTCTGTGGAATTCTGCTGGATCACGCAAATCAATCAATTGGCCAGTTCGAATCAAGGCCTCAAACTCTGCATTATCCACAATTTTAGCCGCACGGCGAATACGAAGATAGTTAAAGCCCATCCACGCCAACATTGCCAGTATAAGTGCCCACAAAATCCAAGTAACCATTAGTTCTTTTCTCCATTTTTCTCAATATAATCCAATTCTATCTTGTGCTCTCTGCGAAGAACCGCTTCTGCTTCTAGATAGTCTAATTTGTCCATCAACCCTGCATCATAAATCCGAGAGAGTTCCAACTTCATCAGTTCAATATCATATAAGCGTTTTCCCATATAAACAATAATACCAAATCGTTTGAGGAATTGCTGCACATCATAGAATGTTTTCATAAGACTCATTCTAGCAAAATTTTGTGTTTTTTTCAAGAAGAGACTCACACAAGAAGTATCACAGAAATAATTAAAAAAGCTGCATCTTCTGCAGCTTTTTAATCTGGTGGAAAATAGCCCAACTGCTCAGCGATGTGAATCGCCTCCTGCCTGTTAGTCACTCCTAACTTTGAAAAGATATTGGCCAAGTGATTAGAAACTGTACGTTTACTCACATAGACCTTGTCACAGACATCATCAATGGTCAAGCCATTTCTAACCAGTTCTAGTATCTCGATTTCTCGTGGTGTTAGCACCTCTACCATCACTTCATCTGAAAAGATCTTACCTCCTAGATAAATCTTTTCCAGTTTTTTCACCAACTCATCTGGGTCCATACTTTTGTCCAGAAAGCCATAAGCCCCCATAACTTTAGCTCGGTGTTCATACATTTTTTTACTGTAACCTGTCAAAATCACAACCTTACTAGAACAACCATTGTCGATAATCTCTTGTGCCAAGGTCAGCCCATCATCTTGATACAGACTCGTCAGGTTGATATCAATCAAAATAATGTCGTAGTCATTAAAAGCAATCTCCGAAATAGTCGAAAAATTATCTACTAACTGGACCTTTTTAATGTTTTCCGATAACTCTAAAATCATCTTGATACTTTGGCTAAATAATTTATGATCATCAATTAACAAAATTTTCATAACACAACTCCTTATCAATCGGGAGAGTAATTTCTACACGAAATCTCTTATTATTTTCAAAAATCTGCATTTGACCACCTAAAACACTAATTTTATTAGACATATTTTTCAAGCCATAACCTAAGGATTTTTCTGTTTGAAGGCAGTCATTTTCAGAAATGATAAAAAGAGCGTCATCATGCACATCAATCTTCAAAGAAATCCTTCCACCACTAGCGTACTTAACGGCATTGGTTGCCAACTCCTCAACCAGACGATAGGCAATTTTATCATAAGGAGATAAAAGCCTAAAGTGAACAGGAAACTGTGTGACGACTTCATTTTCTGCGTGATAGCGCTTGACAATCCGATTAATCAGCCCTTGATACTGGATGTCTAACTGCTCATCTGTTTCTACCATTGGCTGATAATAATCCATCCGCTCACGAATCCGCTGAACCAACTCCTCTGTCACTAGATTGATCTGTTCACCAAAAGCTTGATTGCTACTATATTTATTGAAATTTTTTATCGCCATCACATTTTGCAGGATTTCATTGTGAAGAAATTCCGAGAACTGTTGTTCTGTATCTTCATTTGCCAGCAGACTTTTCACCATACGGTTACGCTTTAAAAAGAGAACTTTTACATAATCCCTAGCATCTAGCATTTCAGCAGAACGAAAAAGGCGAATCAATTCTTCTGAACAAATCCCGAACAATAGTAACATGATATTCAATACCAAAAAGCTCGTGTTTAAGTCTAAATGAAAGATGATGAAAATGCCTACTAACAAAAACATAACCAGTAAAAATAAGCGTGAAAAAGCTTTTATATAGGACAACTTCAACTCTACTACCTTTTTCTGAAGAGAGTTAATAATTGTTTTGAGATGCAAAAAAGCAAGTATTCCAATAATCTCAAGATACCAGACTAGGTTCATCACTCCTGAGCCCCTCGTATTGATATACAAAAAGAAATAAGAAAGAGGCAATATCAAAGCTAATATCCACAAATTTCGTCTCTGATACTTGAGTTTACTTTTCAACTCTTTATGATATAAAATCAGTAAAATCAAGGGAACAAGGTTTAAAAAGAAAGATGCAAACAAGGACAGAAATAGAAAAATTGAAGGACTTAACAGATACGAACTAATGGTGATTAGTGTCAACACAAAAGACACACTCAACAGTTCTTCTCCTATTTTCTCTCCCAGAAAGATAATAGACAGAGAACTATACACCAATAAAAAAGAGTTGAGCGGATGAAGAATATCAAAAAAGTGCAACAGGGTGCTCGCAACTCCTTGATTAAATATGGATTGCCAGCTAATGAGAAATATCATCAGAAGCAACCAAAGTTTCAACTCACTATACCGAAAGGTCACAATATTACAAATATAGCTAAATACAATTAAAGCAATAATCAGCAATAAAACCATCTGCAAGGAAAAATCTGTCGAAAAGTCCAGAGGAATCCTATAATGAATATAAATCATTAAAGCTAGATGATTAAAAATCGTCAACCACCACAATAAAAGTGAGTTTTTCGAGAGCGATTTGACAAACTGTTTCATATGTATCTACTTCCTGAACTACTTTAATATCATTATAACACAATACCAGAATTGTCGGATAGGCAACTCTGGTATTTGACTTAATTTTCAATAATTTGCCAACTTACTCTATAAGTCACTAGCAGGTAAAGGACAAAGAGTAAGACCGCTACTCCCAGATAGGTGATATCTATAGAAATGCTGGTATTAGCGAAATTCTCAAAATAACCCAAAAGAGCGGTACTCAAGGCAAGTGCTAGCGGACCTGCGATGACCAGCGGAACCAGGAAATAACTTAGAATCTGTTGCAAAAGAATAGAGCGATTTTGCTTTCTCTTGTTCCCAAGAAGGTATAAGATTTGATAATCATTAACACTATCCAAAGCACTTGTAGAAGTTTGAAGAGACAAGATACTGAGGGAAATAATGATAAAAATAACACTAACAAAAATCATGACAAAGACAATGACGCCCATAAATCCAAGATAAATCTCAAAAATTCTTCCTTTGGTTTGATAGACGAACGAATTCAACTCTTCTCCATCACGAGTGAAGTAGTATTTTTCAATCCACTGACTCAAGAATGTTTCTACTTTCCGTTTGTCGATATTTTCCTTGAAATTGGCAACATAGGTCGTGTGGTCTTCCGTCAATCCAACTACTACCTTATCTGGTACAATCAAGGTTCCTGAGTCATTTGTAGTTACTGAAGATAAAAAATAAACTGTTTCAAGTGGCTTTGAAGAGGCAAGGTTGAGAGAACGACCGTTAATCATGAAGGTTTTGGTCGTTGATAGAAATTCCTGAATCTGCTTGGCAGTTCCTTTATAATTGGCATTGACTAGAAATTGGTCTTCTGCCAAGTCAACCTCTCTTTCACCTTGCAGTTTGCGGAGATGATTGTAGGCAGAAATTCCTAAAATCGGTACTTTTGATTCAGGAAGTTTCTTATCATGCTCCCAGAGATTGCTAGTATCAATCAAATCTTTATAAGTTACATCACTAGAATAGATAGGACAGCTGTACTCCTCTTTGATGAGGTTAAAGTCAAAGCCATCGGCTTTCAGCCTATCTTTTACAGAATCCTGAGCAAACTGGAACTCTTGACCACGGTAGAGATTGACAGTTACATCATAAGGTGAGTATTTGTTCAGCTCTCGGTTCATAGTCGTATAGGCACTACCACTAAAAACGAGTAAGCTGAGAGCCAGTGTCAAGGTCAAGGATAAGACAGCCAACGTGACCGAATTACTATCAGCTTGTTTTGAAAATTGACGGATTTTGAAGGTGTTTAGTTTGTTATAGTAGGTTTGAGGCAGTTTTCTAAGGGAGACCAAGATAAAATGGCTCAAGGTATTGTAAAATAAAATCACAAAAATCACTAAGACAGATACTAGCAAGATACCCCAGCTTTTCAAGAATGATAGATGGTGATAGTCTGAAAAATAGAGAGCACCAAAGCCGATAACAGCTGTCGAAAGAATAAAGAGAAGTGCTTGAAGAACTGGCTTGCCTTTTGCCAAGACAGATTTCTTGACCCCATTTTCTTGAATGAGTGCAATGATATTTTGCTTTCTAAAGGTAAGAATGTCCATGACACCAACAATAAAACTGGTTACCAAATAGGAATAAACTAGTAAGATGACAGACTTGCTATCAAAGAAAAGCAGACTACCAAAGTAATTAGCCATGAAAAACTCAGATGCAACCTTAGATAGAATAACCAGTAAGATCACTCCAAGCAAGAAACCTAGAATCAAGGAAAAGATATTGACAAGCATGGTTTCAAAGAACAGGGTACGGATAATCTGCTTCTTCTTCATTCCCAGCGTTGCATAAAGTCCCAACTCTTTCTTGCGCCGTCCCAGCACAAAATTTGTGGCGTAAACGATGAGAAAGGCAATCGCCGATAGAATCAGATAGGAAAGCAAGCCCATGTACTGGCTCATCACTGTCGTTAACATTTCCTTTGCTCCTGATAAACTCTGCATCACTGGATGGCTTGGTAAAGCATTAAAAGCGTATAGCAAGCTATAAATCAAGGTCAGACTGAAAAAATAGATGGTATAGGTCTGTAAATTTCGAAATACATTTCGTAAAATCAATTTTGGATACATACTCTCCTCCTCCTATCTGGTACGGCTGTAAATCTCTTGCAAATACTGTTCATTAGACAAGCTGTTACGTTCCAAATCATCCATAATCTTTCCATCGCTAAGTAGCACCATCCGTGAAGAGTACTTAGCTGCGGCAGGGTCATGCGTAACCAGTAGAATGGTAATCCCAAAACTTTTATTGATTTCCTGCAAAAGCGCCATCAGTTTTTCAGAATTGGCAGAGTCCAAGGCTCCTGTCGGCTCATCTGCGATAATCAGTTTAGAATCATCAATCAAGGCTCTAGCAGTTGCCACACGTTGTCGCTGACCACCTGATAACTGATTAGGAAACTTATCTTTTAAGTTTTGGATATCCAACTTATCCAAAATTTCTACAATCTTATCCTGATGTTTTTTGATAGTTTTCCCCTGAATTTGAAGAGGTAGGACGATATTTTCATAGACCGTCAAGGTTTCCACCAAGTTGTAGGCTTGGAAAATATAGGAAATGTTTTTAGCACGATAGTCAGCTAGTTCATTTTCCTTGGTATGGATGATGTCAAAATCTTCAAATCGAATCTCACCTGATGTTGGTTTATCAATCGTTGAAATACAGTTGAGGAGTGTTGTTTTTCCACTACCACTGGCACCCATAATTGCCAGAAATTCACCTTTTTCAACGGACAAGTTCACATCTGATAAAGCATGAACGATATTATCCCCTTGACCAAATGTTTTCGTTAATCCTGTCACAATAAGCTGTTTCATCATTTCATTCCTCCGTTTCTTTATTACGCTCTCATTATACGGTTTCTTTCAAGCTTTGCCATGAGTATTTTGTGCAATATATTCAAGTTATAAAAAACCGATGCCTTTTTCAGGTATCGGTTGATGTTGATTATTTGCGATCGTTTCTTTTTTTCATAAAGTAAACAATCCCTATGACAATAACTCCTAAGACCAGTACAGGTGCATAGAATTCTAGTGTTCCAATAATTCCTTCCATTTTATCCTCCTGTCAAAGAATAGAGGTGGTTTTATCCACAGCGCACGTTTGACGAAATACCTTCATAAGAATATGTAAACCACCAACCACAGCGCCCCTGTGCTGTTAATCTAACAGTCGTATCCTACCCAGTAGCAGATTTTCCATCCAATTCTTGGCTATTAATTTCCATAATCCAAAGAATCAATCTCAAAGTTGTCTTGTTTTATTTGTATTTCTCCCGTAAATATAACACCAAATCAAAATGCTGTCAATGTTTTGTAATAAAACACTAGAATCTTCCTCTTGTTTTATCTAGCAACGAACATTATTTCTCGTACACTCATAGGAATAGGTGAAACACAATCCACACAGATTTGCTAGCGTCATTTTAACAGCTGTGTACCACAAGCTTCTGATTTCCCGAAAAGTTCTTGCTTTTCAACCTCAAAACTTAGAGAATCAATTTCTAAACGATTTGTATTTTTAGCTATAAGGTTGCCTCCTTCCTTCTTTTGGATGATTATCTTTACAATAACTAATATAAACTCTAGTACTGGATAAATAATGAGTAAATCGTGCAAATTTCTTATTTTCGAGAGAAATTTTTATAGTTCTCAATTAAAAATAGCTGAACAATCTCTTGATCAGCTACTTTTTTACCTTATTTACTAAATGATTTAGAAGTTTCTTCTTAACTACTTTACAGAGACTCACACAATGCCCCTTATTTTCCTATCTTCTTTGGCGATTCTGACGCAAGTGTGGTACAATTAAATCATGAGAATTCAACAATTACATTATATTATCAAAATCGTCGAAACTGGCTCTATGAATGAGGCAGCTAAACAACTTTTCATTACCCAACCTAGTCTTTCTAATGCTGTTCGAGATTTAGAAAATGAAATGGGTATTGAAATTTTTATTCGTAATCCTAAGGGCATTACCTTGACCCGTGATGGCATGGAGTTTCTCTCTTATGCCCGTCAGGTTGTCGAGCAGACCCAGCTTCTGGAAGAACGCTATAAAAATCCTGTCGCCCACCGTGAACTTTTTAGCGTTTCATCCCAGCACTATGCCTTTGTAGTCAATGCCTTTGTATCGCTACTTAAGAAAAGTGATATGGAAAAGTATGAGCTCTTCCTCCGTGAAACACGAACTTGGGAGATTATTGATGACGTTAAGAATTTCCGTAGCGAAGTTGGTGTCCTCTTTTTAAACAGTTACAACCGAGATGTTTTGACAAAGATGCTAGATGATAACCATCTGCTAGCTCACCATCTCTTTACCGCCCAACCCCATATTTTTGTCAGCAAAACCAATCCTCTGGCTAAAAAGGACAAGGTAAAACTATCTGATTTAGAGAATTTCCCTTATCTCAGCTATGATCAAGGAACCCATAACTCCTTCTACTTCTCAGAAGAAATTCTTTCCCAAGAACACCACAAAAAATCCATCGTAGTCAGTGACCGTGCCACCCTCTTTAATCTCTTGATTGGTTTGGACGGTTATACCATTGCGACAGGAATTTTGAACAGCAACCTCAACGGAGACAATATCGTTTCTATCCCACTGGACATTGATGACCCCATTGAGCTGATCTATATCCAGCATGAAAAAACCAGCCTATCCAAGATGGGCGAACGCTTTATCGACTATTTACTAGAAGAAGTTCAGTTTGATAGTTGAGAAATCAGCAAAATTTTATTATAATAACCCAAAAAACAAAAGGAGATAAAAATGAAAAAAGTTATACTTGCGAGTACAGTTGCCCTATCTATTTTAGGATTCACTCAAGCAACTGTCCAAGCTCAAGAAAATAAAGCAGAGTCAGTGCGAGAAAATGTAACAATTCCTCATTCAAGTACTTCAAAAATCGAAAATCAAGAAAAATCGAAAGAGAATCTTGAAAAAACAGACAATTCGTCTAAAGTTAATGACAAAGAAGAAAAAATCGAGAAAAAAACTCCCGCTAAAGCAGAGGAGAAAGCGGAAGAAAATAAAGTTGAAAAAGTCAAAGAAGGTTGGCAAGAAGAAGATAATAACTGGCGATTTTATGAACACAATAAACCTGTTACCAACTGGAAAAAAATCCAAGGAAAGTGGTACTACTTTAACAAAGATGGAAACCGACTAAGCAATACAACCTTTGATGGTTATGTCTTCAATAAAGATGGAGTGATGGCTGAGAATGGTTGGAACTTCATCGATGGAAAGTGGTACTTCGCTAATTCTTCTGGAAAAATTTCTCAAAACAAATGGGAAAAAATCAACGATTCTTGGTATTACTTCAACAAAGATGGGATTATGCTTAGTAATACAACCATTAACAGCTACTTGCTAACAAATAGTGGAGCAATGGCCGAAAACAAATGGGTTCTCATTGATAAACATTGGTACTTCGCTAATTCTTCTGGAAAAATTTCTCAGAATAAATGGGAAAAAATTAATGATATCTGGTACTATTTTGACAAAACAGGTATTATGTTTAGTAACCAATGGCAAGGTAATTATTATTTAAAAGCAAGTGGTGCCATGGCTGAAAAAGAGTGGATTTTCGATAAGACCTACAATAGCTGGTTCTACCTAAAAGAGAATGGAACATTTGCAAACCTAGAATGGATTGGAGCTTACTATCTTAAATCTGGTGGTTATATGGCTAAGAATGAGTGGATTTTTGATAATTACTATAATTCTTGGTATTATCTAAAAGAAGACGGGCAATACGTCACTAATATTTATAAAATATCCGGAAAAGATCATATCTTTAAAAATGATGGTAGATGGGTTAGTGAAGTTCCTGAGGGGTTTGTAAAAGGCCAATACAGTAAAACCATCTTTTTAGACCCTGGACATGGGGGAAGAGACTCAGGTGCATACTATTACAATGTCGCTGAAAAAGACCTCAACATGCAAGTGTATCGTAAATTACGTAAAAAGTTAGAAGAACTTGGCTACAAAGTTCTCACTTCACGTGATAGCGATATTGATGTAGACTTCATTACAGAACGTTCTCGTATGGTTAACAAGACTAACTCTGACATCTTTATCAGTATTCACTTCAATGCGACTGGTAGTGCATACTCAAAATCTAGTGGAATTCAAACCTATTCCTACAGTGATGAACCTGATTATCCAAGCAAAATTAACCAATACTGGCATAACCACCCTGACCGTATGAGTGAGAGCAAGCGCCTTGCAACATCTATCCACTCTTCATTGTTAGCTGAAACTGGTGCCAAAGATGCTGGTTTATTGGAAAGTAGCTTTGCCGTTCTTCGAGAAACTGCTAAACCAGCCGTCCTCCTAGAGCTTGGTTATATGGATAATTTCGCTGAAAATCAACAGATTCAAGATAGCCACTATCAAGATAAGCTTGTGGCAGGTATCGTGAAAGGAATCCAAAAATATTACGCTGGTAAGTAAAGAGTACTTTGATATAGTAAATTGAAGTTGGAATAGTGCACCACGATTGCTAAAATATTTCTAGAAATTAATTTGATTTCCCCAATCAATTTGTTCACATCTTATTTCAATCTACTATAGTTGAGTGACATCCGATTCAGCAGCTATCTCAGTCAAATAAGCGTCTGGATTGTCAGTAAGATAGTTTTTAAGTCTATCTCTATCAACTTTTCTTGGTTTTGTTCCTTTTATAGCTCTCCTGTTTTCTCTTTTAGCTTTAACCAGCCATAAATGGTATTATGTGAGATTTGGAAAATGTGTGATGCTTCTGTTATACTACCTGTTCGCTCACAATAGGAGGGAACTTTTCTACGAAAATCTATTGAATATGCCATAAGAAGGTTATACCACATTATGTACTATTTTGGGTTCATTTTACTATAACATTCACTATGCTCTCAAAGCTATGGGGTACACTCGAAAAAAGAACCACACCTACTATG
>CAUUIG010000042.1:0-13409 GCA_963545095.1 uncultured Streptococcus sp. | reverse complement strand
GCACACGGATCATGAAGGCAATCCCAATCCATGTTGTTACACTCATGGCAAAAATTAGATTCCAGAATCCAGCTCCGATTGAGTAAGTCAAGACAATGACAATCAAAAGATGTGGAATGTTTGAGATGACGTTATAAACTTCCATCATGACACGGTCAACGGATTTTGAAATTCCCCAAATACCACCGACAAAGACACCGATAACCAAGTTAATCGCTGTCGCAATGACAGAAATGAGGATAGAGTTACGAGCTCCGAACCAGACACCGTCAAAGAGCGATTTACCGTTACTGTCAGTACCGAACCAATGCTCAGCATTTGGCTTGATATAACGAGCGCTAAAATCGTTTACCTTGCTGACATCATTGAAATCAAACTTAGAAAACATTGGGTAGATGAAACTCATCAAAATGATGGCTACCAAGATTCCCAACATGACTATAGTTGATTTTTTCTTCATAAATTGTCTAAACACTGATCCCCAGTATGAATAAGCTGGCGCATCAATGGCTTCAGAGGCAAAATCGTCACGTTTTACGAACTGAAATTTTTCTTTATCGATTGTAGACATTATTTGCCTCCTTTCTCAGTCAATTTAATACGTGGGTCAATAATAGTCATCCAAATATCTCCTAAAAGAAGTGAGAAGATAGAAATACATGTAAAGATGAAGACAAGACCAACGACCATAGAGTTATTAGATGCTTTTACAGAGTCAATCAACATTTTACCCATACCTGGGAAGGCGAAGACTGTTTCAGTAAGGGTTGCACCACCGATAACCCCGATAACGGCACCAGGAATTCCTGAAACAAGCGGAACCATGGCATTTTTAAAGATGTGTTTGTTTGAAATTTCTTTTTCAGATAAACCTTTTGCACGAGCAAAACGTACAAAATCTTGTGATTGCAAGTCAATCATATAGCGACGAATCCAAATAGCTGTAATAGGAGCCCCCAATAAACCAAGGATAACTGCTGGTAAAACATAAGAACGCCAATCTCCAGCTCCCAGGATAGGGAATGAATCTGGAAGACCAATTGATGATCCAATCAAACGAACGATGTAAACCAAGGCAATCGTTGGAAGAGCCATCAAGAAGGTCAAAGCACCTGTCGAAAAGCTATCAATCCAAGTGTTCTTGAAACGAGCCATGGCTGAACCAAGCGGCACGGCAATCGCATAAGAAATCACCAAACCAATCAATCCAGCGACAGCAGAGCTGGCAATCATTGAAGGATATTGGTAGTTACTTTCAGTTGCAGTATATGGATCATCTTTTCCGTAGTTGGCTACTTCACGAGAATCAGCCTGACTAGGTGATTTGTAGGTTCTTGAGTAAATATTTACAGAAGAAGTTTTCTTACCTGTTGGGAACTGAACTTGAGCCGTTTTTGTTTGCCCTTGTCCCTGAGTAATAACCTGTAAAACAGGGCTATTAGCATAGGTTGGATAAGAGTCACCTAAATTGATGTTCACAAAGTTTTGATGCACAAATGGGAACTGACTGTTGAAGTACAAGAGATATTTATGTTTAGTTCCTGAACCAACCAATGACCATCCGATCGCTGGATCATTTTCGAAACGAAGGTAACGTTTCAAGTCTGGATTTTCAGGGTCTTGAATTTTATTTGTATGGTCAATGTCAATCAAGTTAGCATAGAATTTGAAAACACGTTCAAAAATTGGGATTTCACGAGTAGCGTAGAATTGGCCACTTTCAGTAAATTCTCCTAGAGTCCAACCATGACCGATTTGTTTGATGTATTTTTCATAGATAGCCTTGTTGGTGTCATTAGCTTCAACTGTTACAGAGGCATCCATCTGGCTAGCTTTTTCTTGCAATTCCTTGGTATCGTAGTACTCGATATAGCCCATACGCTCATAAACGGTATTCTCATAGTTATCACGTTTATCAGCAGTTGTCGCAATCTTGTTATAGTTGGTATCCTGTTTGAAAATCAATTTTCGAGGAACCATTGTATAGATAATCGTGTAAGTCAAGGTTGTTACTAAGAAGATAGAAACCAATGACCGCAAGACACGCATAAAAATATATTTCTTCATATCGTTTCCTTTTTAAATCCCAAAAGAACCTTCTCCTCATGGAGAGAAAGTTCCCTTGAGAGTTATTTATTTAACGTGTTTAGTCAATTCTTTTTGAACTTTTTCGTTTGAATCTTTTTTCTCTTTGAGCCATTTCTCACGAGCTTGTTCATAATCAGCCTTTGTTACAACTTTGTCTTGTAACTGAATATATTTGAAGTAGAGATTTGAACCTTTGTCTCCAGATTGGCTATAAGAAGCTGAGAATGGTACAACACGAGAAATGAATGGTGCAGCACCACTAGAAGACATAGCTGGTAAGAAGAGTGAACTGTCTGTCAACCAAGCTTGAGCAGCAGCATATTTTTCATAACGTTTGTTAAGATCACTTGTTTCTTTTCCAGCTTCATCAAGCAATTTATCGTAATCTTTCACACCAACTTTAGCTGCAGCTGCATTTGATGGGTCATCATACCCCATATAAGTTTTCGTTTGCTCACTATTAGTTGATTTAAGGATATCAAGGTAAGTTGATGGATCTTCATAGTCAGGATTCCATCCAACCGCACCTGAAAGATCCCAATCCTCAGCTGCCGCATTAGCAGCATAATAAGTCGCATTAAAGAATTCATCTTTAGAAATTTGTTGAATATCGATGACAACATTTTCTTCGCCTAAAACTTTTTCAACTGATTGTTTGAACGACTGAATCCGTGCGACAAAGTTTTTAGAGGTTTGGTCTACTGGAACATCCAAGTGGATAGGGAATTTCACACCTTCTGCTTCCAGAGCAGTTTTAGCTTTAGCAAATTCTGCTTTAGCTTTGTCAGCGTTAAAGAGACCGTCTTGACCATCAGCAAAGTTTACATCTTTCCACTCATCTCCATAAGTCTTAACTTTTTCAGCAACCAAGTCACCGAAAGTTTTTTCGCCTGCAGTCACAAAGTCTGGTTTCACAAATAAATTACGAACTGCGAGAGGAGCACCTTCTTTACCGTTAACTTGAGCAGAATAACCTGTACGGTCAAAGGCAAAGTTCAAGGCTTGGCGGAAGTCTTTGTTAAGAAGAGCTTTCTTAGTAGATGTTTTCTCTTCATCTGTCGTTTTAGATGTATATTTGTAATTTTGTCGATCGATATTTACACCTAAACCTCCAATACCAGCTCCTGATGGAGTGTAGAAAATATTATCCTTGTATGACTCCTCTACCTTTGAGAAGTTTGAACTTGTTGGGTAAAGACGAGCAAAACTATAAGCTCCACTTGTAAAGTTACGCTCAAGTGATTCTTGGTCCGAACCATCAAAATATGCCAGTGTTGCTGTATCTAAATGAACATTCTCTTTATCCCAGTACTGCTCGTTCTTAGCAAATTCGATAGAAGATTTAGCAGTCAAACCTTTGAGCAAGAAAGGTCCATTATATAGCAATGATGTAGGATCTGTCGCTTTAGCAAAATCAGAGCCTTTTGATTTTTCAAATTCTTCGTTTAATGGCCAGAAAATTGAATAAACCATCTTAGAGTTCCAGTAAGGTTCTGGTTGGTTCAAAGTATACTCAAGAGTATAGTCATCAACCGCTTTAACACCTACTGTAGAGAAATCTTTTGAATTCCCAGCCAAATAATCAGATAAACCTTTAACAGAAGTTTCAGCTAGATATAGAGCTTCTGATTTCTTATCTGCCGCATGTTTCAATCCATTCACGAAATCTTTAGCAGTCACTTCGGCATATTCTTCACCATCGGATGTCATCCATTTGACACCTTTACGAATTTTGTAGGTATAAGTCAATCCGTCTTTTGATACAGACCAGTCTTCTGCAACCGCAGGAGTCAAATTCCCGTATTTGTCATTTGTGAAGAGGCCATCGATCCCGTTTGAAGTAGCCACTTTCGTACTCTCTTTTCCAGAGATAAGATAGTCCAATGTTTCTGGATCAGCTGAATAGACATAACCATAGGTTTTTGGAGCTGTCGAATCAGATGATTTTGAATTCCCACAAGCTACTAATACACCTGTTGCTAATAAAGCAACTCCTGCTGCAACAAAGACTCTACTTTTTTTCATTTCTTTACTCCTCTTATTAAATTAAAGTATAGGTTATCATCAATTATAACATAGATTTCGAGAAAAGTAAACGAATTTTCAGAATATTTAGGCTTATTCATACAAAAAATCTGAAAAAGCTATTGACTGTGAATGATTTTCAAGGTATAATAATAAAAGTAAAGGCGGTATAGCCAAGTGGTAAGGCACGGCTCTGCAAAAGCTTGATCGTCGGTTCAAATCCGTCTACCGCCTTCTATGAACTTGATTTATCAGGTTTCAAACGAACAGAAAGCCCAGTTTGAAGGGCTTTTTTCTTTTTCCTCAAATAAATACGTGTAACTTTAAAAAACTTTTAGGGCAAGTTTGGGCTGAATTTTTCGAGGGTACAATTCTCTTTTGAAATCAACTGAAAAAAGCTTCGTCACACCTGGTGACAAAAGCCTCTAGTTTACTCTGTTTCTTCTTCTGTTTCGACTTCTGCGATTTGGACTTTTACCTTGGTAACACGTCCATTTTTTACCTTATCATTGGTTAAGATAAGCTGTTTGTTTTGGCTGACCAATTCATAGCTGAGTTTCTCAGTCGTTGGAATGGTCCCAACTCCTGTCAAATAATAACCAGCAATGGTATCAACGTCATCACTTTCCAATTCAACATCAAAGTAGTCATTAAAATCATTGAGATTCATGGTACCTTGAACAATATAAGTATCTTCTCCGATTTGATAAACTTCGATTGCAGCCTTATCTGTTTCGTCATCGATTTCCCCAACGATTTCCTCTAAGAGGTCTTCTAAGGTCACCAAACCAGCCATACCACCGTATTCATCTAGCAAGATTGCCATTTGCCTTTGGGTATTGCGCAATTCTTTTAGCAAGTCATCCACAAAAATAGTTTCAGGAACAAAAAGTGGATCTTGTAAAATTCTCTTCCATACAATGTTATCAAAACCATCCACAAAGGCTGCCTTAAGAAGACTCTTGGTGTGAATGATCCCAATCACATTGTCCTTATCCCCATCATAAACAGGTATACGAGAATAATTTTGTTTTAAAATACTTTGGATGATGGTTTGACTATCATCCTGAATATCTACCATAAAGGCATCCGTTCGAGGAACCATAACTTCTCTGGCCATTAATTCGTCCAGTGAAAAAATCCCTTGTAACATTTCAATTTCGTCAGCATCTAGTGTTTCTTCACTATTTGTCAGCATGTACTCAATTTCATCACGGGTCATTTTTTCGTCAGCATCGTCAAAGGTCATCGGAGTCAAGTTACTCAATAGATTGGTAGATGCAGATAAGAGCCAAACAAAGGGACTAACTAGTTTCCCCAGCCCAATGATAACTGGCGCTGTACGAATCGCCAAGGCATCCTTTAGATTAAGAGCGATTCTCTTAGGATACAATTCCCCAAAAACAATGGAAATATAAGTCAAAAATGCTAAAGATAGAAAACTTGCAACGGCATAAGCTGTTTCGCCATTTCCAAGCCAAGATGCAATTTCTCGTCCCAGAGTGTCTGCCAAACTCGCCCCAGATAAGATCGTAATCAGGGTAATCCCTACTTGAATGGTTGATAAAAAGTGGTTAGGATTTTCTAGTACCTTCAGCAGACGAATATAGCGTCTATCTCCTTCTTCTGCCTTTTGTTCAACCCGCGCACGATTAAGAGAAACCATGGCCATTTCTGTGGCTGAGAAAAAGGCATTTAACACCGTCAAGATAAACAATAAAACAAATTGTAGCAACAAATTCTGACTACTTGGGTCTTCCATAGTTCTTCTCCTAAAATAGTATCTTATCTTTTATTATATCACAAAATCTAGTCCAGTACATATTATTTTTTTCTTAGTACCTATTCTAGCCCTGCTGAAACTAGTAAAAGAAGAACTCCTACATCTACAAGTGACATAGGAGTTTATCTTATCTTTTACTGAGTAACAGTGACTTCTCCAGTTCGGTAATCCAGTTGAAGCCCCTTTTGAACATTGGGAACTAGGACATTAAATTCCAATTCTCCGTCTGAAGACTTGGCTTCAATCTGTGAAGCTGAAGGAACTAAGTCCTCGTTTGTAGCGTAATAAAGGGTTACACGGTAACGGACACGCTTGTTTTGGTCCAAGGCTTTACGTACCATACTTTCATAGTAGTTTTGACCAGTCGAATCCTCGGCCTGTGCCTGATTTGCCCAAGCTGTCTGGACAGCAATGTTTTTAGGATTGCTTGTTGAGGCATCAAAACCATCCAAGCCACCGATTAAGGCATAGCCTAACAAGTGACCTCTATCGACCGCATGGGTATAAGAACCCTTAAGATTCTTAACCTGATGCCAGCCTGGAGGAGTCCAAGAAGTCGAACCATTCCCAGTTTCTTCACGATTCTTGTACTGGCGAGTAGCCTTAGACAAGAGGGCATTAGCTACAGTTGGCACAGTTTCCTTGCCCACTGTCTTTGTTTTGTTATCAGCGTAGGGCTTACTTGAAACCTTGGCATCTAGATTTGTTTTATTACCATTGACGATAAAAGCACCTGAGCCATTCCACTCCAGACTCCCTTTTATTTGACTCTTGACTGCATCTGTTAAGACACTTTCTGCCAATTCTTGACTAGGAGCCTCAGACGCTTGTTTTTTCTGACTAAGCTTGGTTTTGGGACTATTCGCTGTCGACTGCAGCTGCTTAATATAATAGCTTCCCACAGATAAAAGCAATAACACTAGCAGCCCGATCAATGTCTGTCTTGTTTTTCTATCCATTTTTCTCCTTATCTCTAGAAAAAGACTGGTTCTCCAGCCTAATTTCCTGTAAATTTATGAATCAATTCCTGCCATTTGGCTGGAGACAGGATAGCCCATGGATCTTGACCCTTGCCCAAGATTCCATAACCTACCATTAAGCCAATACCTAGGGCTAGAGCACCTAAAAACAGTACCAGAATGACTAAAAGTAAACGCTTGATTACGTAGCTTGATTTCTTATTCATCTTCATCACTTGCCTCAATCCGCTGAATCTTAGCACCTAGCTGCGCTAACTTCTCATGGAAACGGTAGTAACCTCTATCCAAGTGAACCAATTTACCGACCACAGTTTCTCCTTGTGCTACCAAACCTGTCAAAATCAAGGCTGCGCTGGCACGAAGGTCAGTTGAAAGAACTTCTGCCCCCTGCAAAGGCTGTCCACCAACAATACGAGCTGTATCACGGATAATCTCAGAATGCAAGCCCATGCGACGCATTTCTTCTAAGTGTTGGAAACGATTTTCGAAAACTGTCTCCACCATAGTTGATTCCCCTTTTGCGACGGTCATCAAGGCTGTAAATTGAGCCTGCATATCTGTTGGAAATCCTGGGTGGGGCAAGGTTTTCACATGAACAGCTTTTAAATTTTCTAGTTGAGAGCGAACTCGAATTCCTTCAGTCTCCTCTGTCACTTCCACTCCCATTTCAAGCAATTTGGCAATCAAGGGACGGTTGTGCTCCCAAACAGCGTCTTTAATCAAGACATCACCACCAGTCATGGCAGCAGCCACCATAAAGGTTCCTGCTTCGATACGGTCTTGGACTACATTATGAGTCGTACCATGAAGTTTTTCAACACCAGTAATGGTAATGGTCTCTGTACCAGCACCTTTAACCTTGGCTCCCATTTCATTGAGGAGAATGGCTAGGTCCACAATCTCAGGCTCACGCGCAGCATTTTCAATCACTGTCACCCCATCAGCCAGCGTCGCTGCCATCATCAAGTTCTGCGTAGCACCAACACTTGGGAAGTCCATGTAGATATGAGCGCCATGCAAGCGATCAGCCTTGGCTTCAATGTAACCAGCTGTTTGACTAATCTTAGCCCCCATAGCTTCTAGACCTTTCAAATGAAGATCAATAGGGCGGCTACCAATGGTACAACCGCCTGGCATAGATACCTTGGCATGACCTACACGAGCAAGGATTGGTCCCAAGACAACGATAGATGCACGCATCTTGCTGACATACTTGTAAGGAGCTTCCTCAGTGATATCGCCAGTCGCGTCCACCTCAACAAGATGAGCTTCTTCATTAAAATCCACCTTGGCATTCAAACCACGAACCACCTGATTCATCGTGAAAACATCTGACAAAATCGGAACATTCTGCAAGACGGTCTTTCCTTCACTTGCTAGAATAGTCGCTGCTAACAAGGGCAAGACTGCATTCTTTGCTCCTTCGATCGCAACACTTCCTAGCAGACGATTATCGCCACCTTGAACTACAATTTTTTCCATAGAGTATTTTCCTTTAATGTTGGTTTTATAGATAGACTTACTTTTTGAATAAACCTATTAACTAATTTGTTAATAATCCAAGCCAAAATCAGACTTATCATCAATACAAAAAATGTAAATAACACATCATTTACTCTGGATGACACAAATATTTTTTCTAGAATAGAGATTACTAATCCATGTATCATATATAATTCAAACGATATACTACCTAGTAAAATCAAAAACATATTTGAAAAATTTATTTTTTTCAGAAAAACAATAATAAAGTAAATTGTAAAAATAATATTATCTAAATTAGCCACCAGTGCATAACTATAGCTATCTTCTAAATGTATATACTTCAATAAAATATTGTATTTATGTGAGAAAAAGAGTAACACAGTGACTAAAATAATTGCTATAAAGTAATATCTATCTAAAAATCTATCAATTTTATTTTGATTTTTAGCCCATATTAGGCCAATAACGAAGGCCAAAGCACTATTATACCACCAGACACTATAGCCTAATTTTATAGCCAAACAGATATAACCGATTATAAATATTGTATTGAGGACAATAGACAAGAACTTATTTTGAAAAAACTTAAACGATATATAAAAGAACACATACATTAAAATTATAATATCAACAAACCAACCATTATATATAATTGTACTTCCTTTTTTAAATAAATTAATAAAAAAATTTAAATCCATTAATTGACCGTTTACGAATCTGTAAAACATATAAATCAAAGAGATAATAAAAAATGGAACCATAATTTTGGAAAGTCTTTTTTCTAAAAAATTATCTAGGTAATTTTCCTTACTTTCATTTTGAACATACAACCCGTAAGCAGATAAAAAGAAAAATATAGAAACAATATAGGTCCCCATATAGGAAAAATTAGAAAATTCTTCGCCAGTTTTAACCAATTGTGATAAATGATGAAATATGATTCCTAAAGCAAGAAAACCTCTAAGCCCTGATGTAGATTCAACACTTAGATATTCCTTATTTTTGGGCAACAAATAAATTAATAGCGTTATTAATAATAAGACTATAATATCCATGATTTCTATTTCTCCTTATAAGTTTAATAATATCTTTAAAAAAACTGACTACTTGAAAGCAATTTCTTAAACACGCAAATTATAATAGTCCTCTAAGCGCTTCTTGCCACAACTGATATAGGCTGATAAAGAAAGAACTCATGATGTAGCCCATTACAATACTGAAAAGGGCTACTAGTAAACGAACTTTTCTTGTATTCTCAGCTGTCACTTTTAAAACCTTTTCCCATCTAACAAGATTCTTTAAAAGGTAAAAACTCACATAAATAAAGAGCATGTGACTGCTTAGAGTGAATAATAATTGAACCATTTGACTATTATACCATCTTCTCTGTTTGTGCGCTAGTTTGGAAACTTCACTTAAAAATTAGGGATTGTTTTTCAAGTAATCAATTGCATCTTGTAGGGTTTTAACGGGCACGATTTTCATATCCGTCTTGATTGTTTTAGCCGCTTCTAGGGCTGTTTGATAGTTGTTTTTCGCGTCCGGATGCGCCTTTTGTTCTTCTTCGCTAACAGGGTTATCTGGAGCAAAGAAAATAGTAGCACCTGCCCTAGCCGAAGCTACAACTTTCTTGTCAATACCACCAATATCCCCCACATTCCCATCGCGGTCAATGGTTCCGGTACCAGCAACGATACGGCCATTACGAAGGCCTGGGTCAGCTATTTGGGTATAGATGGCCAGACTAAACATGAGACCTGCACTTGGACCGCCGATACCGGCTGTTGAAAAGCGAATTGGGACATCACTGGTCACTTCTGTACGGTCAATCAAGCCGATTCCAATTCCATTTTTGCCATTTTCCAAGGTGATAATCTTACCTTCTGCAGACTTGGTTTGCCCATCCTCTTCATAGGTGACCTTGACGGAGTCCCCTAATTTTTGAGAATTGACGTAATCAATCAAGTCTTTGGAACTATCAAAGGTCTGATCATTGACTGCTGTGACCGTATCAGAGATGTTGAGAATCCCTTTAAAGGTCGAATTATCCGTCACATTCAAGACATAAACCCCAAGATATTTAAGTTCAATATCCTTACCAGCTGTTTTTAGTCCTTGATACTTGGCCATATTTTGCGATGTTTGCATGTAGAATTGATTGATCCGCATAAATTCAACATCGGAAGATCCGCCTGTAGTCTCCTGAGCACTACGAATATCTGTAAAAGGCGTCAACCAAGCATAAATCATATGGGCTAAAGTAGCGTGCTGGACACCAACCGTAACGAATTGATAGGCACCTGCTTCCTTATCTTCTGTATCATTGACTTTAAGGACTTGGCGAATATCTTCCGAACCACCTGGAACTTCTATATAGTAGGGCAAGGGCACTACAAATGCCAAGAAAGTCACAATCAAGGCCACAATGACGTATAAGGGCCATCTAATCTTTTTTTTCATTTCTTATTTCCTCCAAAATACTATCAGGAACATAGTCGGCAATATCCTGACCGAACTTCAATAGTTCCCTAACACCTGATGAACTGATATAGAGATGTTCAGGTCTGCTATGTAAATAAATGGTCTCTATATCAGGAGACAGCCGATGATTGTAGTAATCAAAACTGGCTTCATATTGCAAATCCGACGCATTTCTCAAGCCTCGCACTAGCAAAGTAGCCCCCAGTCTTTTTGCAACATCAACCACCAATTCATCATGAGAAGACACGACTTCAACATTTCCCAAATGTTCCAAAGCCTTTTCTAGCCCTCGTTTACGATTTTCGATAGGGAGAAATCCTTGTTTGTGGGGATTAAAAAAAATACCGACATAGAGCTTATCAAAGAGTTTGCTAGCCCGTTCAATCATATCCAGATGCCCATTTGTCATCGGATCAAATGAGCCTGTGAATAAGCCAATCTTATCTGACATAGACTGTCACCTTACTAATTCCATAATTTTTTTCCTTCCAGATACCCAGGCAGGCAATTTCTTCTGGAAGTTCAACGGCTTTATCCGTCTCACACACGACCATGACATCTTCAGAAAAGAGGTCTCTCTCAGCCATTTTTTCAATATCTGCTACGATTTGTTCCTTGGCATAAGGAGGGTCTAAGAAAATGAGATCAAATTCCCCAGATACCTGTTCCAATGCCCTTTCTGCATCCATCTTGAGGAGTTGAAATTTTCCAACTTCCTTGGTCATCTGAATATTTTCAGCCACGATAGCCTGAGCCTTACGGTCTCGCTCCACCAAAACAGCGCTGGACATGCCACGCGAGACTGCCTCGATAGATAAACCACCACTCCCTGCATAAAGGTCCAAGACTCGTCCACCTTCAAAGTAGGGACCAATCATGTTAAAAATGGCTCCCCTAACCTTATCCGAAGTAGGTCTTGTCGTCTTGCCTTCTAATGTCTTGAGGGGACGTCCCCCATAGATTCCTGATACGATTTTCATACCGTTTATTATACCAAATTATGGGCGAAAAGAGAAAGAAAACCGAACCTTGCGGTTCGATTCTCTACAAAATATTTTCGTAAGTATCGCGGACTTCTTGAGGCCAAACACTTGTTTGCACTTCTCCGATGTGTTTCTTGCGAAGTAGGAACATAGCCATACGAGATTGTCCAATTCCTCCACCGATTGTCAATGGGAATAGGCCATTCAATAAAGACTTGTGCCATTCCAATTCCAAGCGGTCTTCATCACCTGTGATTTTCACCTGACGGCGAAGCGTTTCTTCATCTACACGGATTCCCATAGAAGATAGCTCAAAGGCTCCACCTAAAGACTCATTCCAGACAAGAATATCACCATTTAGACCCTTGTAGCCATTCTCAGACTCGCTTGTCCAGTCATCATAGTCTGGTGCACGTCCATCGTGCGGTTTACCGTCTGGTAATTCACCACCGATACCAATCAAGAAGACGGCTCCAAATTCTTTACAGATAGCATTTTCACGTTCTTTCGGTGTCAAGTCTGGGTAGCGTTCTACCAACTCTTCTGTATGGATGAAAGTGATTTGTTTTGGCAAGACAGACTCGATATCATAGCGGGCTTCAACAGCTAGCTCAGTAAGGCGAATAGCCTTGTAAATTTTCTCAACTGTTTCTTTTAAATAAGCGATGTTACGCTTACCATTTGGGATAACTTTCTCCCAATCCCACTGGTCAACATAAACAGAGTGGGTCGCATCCAGCGAATCTTCGTCTGGACGAAGGGCCTTCATATGGACGAAAAGACCTTCACCCTCACCGAAACCAAAACGAGCCAAGGTATGGCGTTTCCATTTAGCAAGGGAGTGCACCACTTCATAAGTAGCATCAGGGATTTGGAGAACCTTGACCGATACGGCATTCTCCACACCTGATAAGTTGTCCTGCATCCCATCACCGACCTTACTCAAGATAGGACCTTGCACTTCGACAACTTCTAGCTTATCTTTCAAATACTGGGTAAAAGTGTTTTTGACAAAGGAAATCTCTTCTTGTTGATGGATAAAACTTTTCTTCATAAACTACTCCTCAAAAAATTAATTAAAAGCATTATACACCTATTTTCAAGAAAAGGAAAGAGAAATTTTAAAAAAAATCAGTGTCACTCAAAACACTGATTTCATAGACCTTTAGTCATTACGACCGAAGATACGTAAAATACTTAGGAAGAGATTGATAAAATCAAGATAGATACTGAGAGCCATTGACACAACCCAACCTGTCGCTACACGACCTTGTGATTGTTCATAGGCAAGGCGAATCCTTTGGTTGTCCCAAGCAATCAGCCCAGAGAAGACCAAGACCATGGCTACGCTGATCATATAATCAAAGAAGCCACTGGCCAAGAAAACATTGACTATCATAGCAATCAGCAAACCGATGAGGGCTGCCATCATAGCCCGACCAAGGCCACTCAAATCTTTCTTGGTAAACATGCCAACTGCCGCCATGACAAAGAAGAGAAGGGCGCTCGACACAAAGGCAGATAAAACAGTACCTGGAGTATAGAAGGCCACCACAAAACTGAGGGTAAAGCCGTTTAATACTG
>CAUUIG010000041.1:0-13597 GCA_963545095.1 uncultured Streptococcus sp. | reverse complement strand
TATCAGACTAACTTCCACTTGGATTAGCGGTGGAACTTAGTTTGGGAATTTACCTCAAGTCTCTTATTATTCTAACCATTATGCTGTTTTCGTAAATAGGAATAAAGTCTGAGAATCACTGTTCCGCTAGCCATTCCAATGGAAATCACCAAAGCCAGCATGACAACCAAGGTTGCACTGGCAATGGCATGACTGTAATCTCCCGTCACAAAAAAGGCAGTTGTCCGATAGGAAAGATAACCTGGAACCAGAGGTGCCAAGATAGCCAAGATAAAGACCACAGCTGGTGTCTTGTAAAGAATACTCAAAATCTGGCTGATACAAGAACCTATAATGGCTGCAATAAAAGTAGCCACAATAACATTGGTCGGTTCCTTGAGCAAGAGATAGATTAGCCAGACAGCCATGCCCAAAATCCCTCCAGGTAAAAGCATAGAGCGTTGAACATTGAGTACGATTAAAAAAGTGATAATAGCAAGAAGACTTGCCACTGCTTGTAATAAAAAGGTTGTTAGTGTCATATTAGTTCATCAATACCAAGGCGACAGAAGTTCCTGCCCCTAAAGCAAGGGTAATGAGCAGGGATTCAAACATCTTACTCATACCAGAGTTTATGTGGTTGGTCATAATATCCCGAACCGCATTGGTCAAGGCAATTCCTGGTACAAACGGCATGACCGCACCAGCTATAATCAAATCTGCCGTTGAAGGAAAACCTGTGTAGCGAGCCCAAAACTGGGCTATCATTCCAAAGACAAAGGCTCCAGCAAAGGCTGTCACAAAAGGAATTCGGATAAACTTCTCCACATAGAGGGAAAAAGCAAAACCAAATAAGGTAGCCACTCCTGCCCCAAGTGCGTCATAGATATTTCCGCTAAACATAACAGAAAAGAAAGGGGCACTAAAGGTCGCAGCCAAAGTCACCTGCAACTTGGTATAGGGAAGGGGTTGAGCTTGCAAGAGCGTCAATTGCTTGAAGGCCGTCTCTAAATCAATCTGCCCCCCAACCAGCTGACGAGAAATTTGATTCACATCGCAGACTTTTTCAATGTTATAAGAAGAGGAGGTTACGCGCTTCATGCGCGAAATATTGGTATTTTCAATGGAGAAAAAGATAGCAGCAGGCATGGCAAGAACATTACAATCCACAATCCCCTGCGAATGCGCAATACGAATCATAGTATCTTCTACACGATGAATCTCTGAGCCACTTTTGAGGAGAATGGTTCCTGCTAGCATAATCACATCGATGACGGCATTTAATTCTTTTGATTCTTCCATGCTTGCCTCCTTTTATCAACTCCCTCTATTCTATCACAAATCTGGAGTCAAAAAAAATCTTTGCCATGAAATCATGACAAAGATTCGTTTAATCACGAGAATTTTCGTGGTTGCCTTCACTACTTGATTGAGTAGTAGCAGGTGCATTCCCTCGTTGATTTCCTTGTTGGTTCCCCTGACTTGGTGTTGTAGTAGAACCTTGGTTTCCACGTTGGACTGGTGCTGATGATGACGTTGACGGCGGTGTTTTTGGCTTGTAAATTGAAATCTTGACACGCGTCTTAGTCAAATCAACCTTTTCACCTGCTTTTGGACTCTGTTCAACGACTGTACCTTCAGCAGTTCCAGCGGGAGCTGTCGACACTTCTACAACTTCAATATTGGCTTCTTTAATACCGACAATTTGAACGAGATTGTTTTTAGTAAATTCAAGACTAGATCCCGTATAACTTGGCATGGCAACGCTGGTTACTTTCTTAGCAACGATTAAGGTAATCGTTGATGCCTTGCTCAAATCATAGGTTGTTCCAGCAGCTGGACTCTGTCTGAGAACAGTTCCTGCTTCGCTCTCACTTGATTCTTCTTCCTCGATCTTGATAAGATTTTCAGGAACCTTCTTCTGCTTGAGTTCTGCGATAACATCTGTTGATTTACGGCCGATATAGTTACTCAATTGGAAAGATTGCTTGCCTGATGAGACAACCAAATTGATTTTCGAACCTTCTTTTCGAGTCTTTCCAGCTTCAGGATCTGTACGGATAATCCGCCCTTCTTCCACCTTTTCACTAGCCTCTGATTTCTCCTCGCCAATCTCAAAATTGGCTTTCTTGAGCGTTGCCTTGGCCTCCGCAACTGTCTGACCTGCCACGTCTGGAATGGCAATGGTTGCAGGAGTTCTGGATAATATCCAAATCAGAGAGGCTGTCACCAATACAATGCTGGCCAACAAAATCATATAACGAACTCTAAATTTCCGTTTCTTAACAGGCTTGGTTGCGTAATTGTCTTCTGAAACATGCTGACTCGGCTTCACAACCTGTGGCTTCGGACTTTGTGTTTGCACCTTAGGAATCGAGGTCAAGGTACTCTGGGATACTTTTGGTAGAGTCTTGGTGTCCGCCTTAGTCGCATCGTCAAAGACCAGCTTTGGTTCATTACGACGATTATAAGACAAACTACTAGACAAGTCCACATACATTTCAGCTACTGATTTGTAGCGATCTGTCAGTTTCTTAGCAGTTGCCTTGATAACAACATTTTCCAAAGCCTGAGGCACAGATGGATTTTCAGCTATAACCGATGGCAATGGTTTCTGGAAATGCTGGAGGGCGATGGTCACCGCGCTATCCCCGTCATAAGGGATATGACCTGTCAGCATCTCATAGAAGATAATCCCCATGGCATAGATATCACTTTGTACAGTCGCCTTAGAACCACGCGCCTGCTCTGGTGACAAGTAATGAACTGAACCCAGCATCGAGTTAGTCTGAGTTAGACTCGTCTCAGCAAAGGCTACTGCAATCCCAAAGTCTGTTACTTTTGCAGTCCCATCTGGTGTCAAGAGGATATTTTGAGGTTTCAAGTCCCTATGAACAATCCCTCTGGTATGGGCCAAACGCATGGCTAGGAGGATTTGTCCCATGATACGGACTGCTTCTTCATTAGAGAGAGGATAGTGTTCCTTGATATAGCGTTTGAGGTCTAGCCCAGCAACATACTCCATTGCAAGATACTGTTGACCGTCTTCCTCACCAATATCTGTTATCCGAACGATATGAGGATGGTCTAGATCTGCCATAGCTCTCGCTTCACGCTGAAAACGAGCTACAGCTATCGGGTCCGTCTGGTAGTTAGTCCTCAGGACCTTCACTGCCACTTCTTCTCCGTCTAGAATTAAATCCTTGGCCAAATAGACATCTGCCATGCCTCCTCGGCCAATCTGTTTCACAATCCGATAGCGTCCGGCAAAAATCTTGCCGATTTGGATCATTTTACTTCCTCCTCGTTCATAGAAACAAGGGCAACCGTAATGTTGTCTAAACCTCCTGCATTGTTAGCAAAACGCACAAGCGTCGCTGTTTTATCTGCCAAAGGAATATCACTGGTTACAATATCACAAATCTCACTACCTGAAATCATATTTGTCAAGCCGTCACTATTAAGTAGGAGATAGTCTCCCGGCTCAAGGGTAATCATTCCAAAATCAGGCTGAATTTCATCTTTTTGACCGATTGACTGGGTAATAATATTTTTCTGTGGATGGCTAGCTGCTTCTTCTGGCGTCAATTGACCTGCCTTGAGCAATTCATTGACCAAGGAATGATCGCTCGTTAACTGGTGGTACTCTTCCCCACGAATCAAACCGATACGAGAATCTCCAATATGGGCATAGATAGCCTGATTGCCAATAATAGCAACAGCCTCAAGAGTTGTTCCCATTCCTTTATAGGCATCATCTTGTCCAAGTTGATGAATCTTTTGATTTTCAATTTCTAGGTAATTGGCGAACCATTCACGCACTTCATTGACTGTATCGATCTGGGTATCAACCCAAGCTATACCTAGGTCTGTTACCGCCATTTCACTAGCGATATTCCCTGCACGATGACCTCCCATCCCATCAGCTAAAATAATCATGGTACGTCCAGCTCTATTGACATAGTGGTTGACATAGTCTTGGTTATTTGTTCGTTTCTGACCAACATCTGTTAATAATGAAATTTCCATGTGTCAGTTCCTTCCTAATCCGATATCTTGCGAAATTGACTGATGAAGAATCCATCACTTCCATACAATTCAGGTGTAATGAGGATACAGCCGTCTTTCATGATATCCTTACATTCATGTTCTAGTTTTACCTGCTCGAACTCAGGATGACTTTCTAAAAACGCCTCAACGACTTGAAAATTCTCCTCCGAAACAATGGTACAGGTACTATAAGTTATTATACCACCTTTGCCTAGTGTTTGACAAACACTACCTAATATTTCTAGCTGAATTTCCTGTAAGGACGCGAAATCTGCCGTTTCTTTATTGTATTTGATATCTGGTTTTCGGCGCAAAAGACCGATTCCTGAACAGGGAGCATCCACCAAAATCTTATCAAATGAATCCTGACCAAAAAACTCATGCACCTTTCTGGCATCTAATTTTTGCGTTTGAATCCGATCTGCAACTCCTAAACGTTGGGCATTTTCTTGGATTAAGTCCAACTTGTGATCGTACAAGTCCAGAGCAGTAACCTGACCTGTCGTGAGATAAGAGGCTATATGGGATGTTTTCCCACCCGGAGCGGCACAGGCATCTAGAACCTTCTCATTACCTTGTAAATCCAGAGTTGGCGCAACCAATTGACTGGACTCGTCTTGAATGGTAATAGCTCCCTCCACAAACAAATCATGGCCTGCAAAATGCCCCTGCTCCTTAACCAGACCAGAAACAGACAAAGGTGAAGCACTAGCCTCCAACAAGGCTTGGATTTCCTCTTTTCGTCCTAGATTTGTTACACGAATGCTGGCCTTGTTTCGCACCAAAAGACTTTCAAAGATAGCTTGTGCTCGCTCTTCTCCGTATTCTTCCTTAAGTTTAGACACCAACCAAACCGGGAGAGAATAGGCAATGGAATCACGCTTGTTTTTTCGCTTGATGCTAGAAATATCTGGCCAGCCCTCACGTAGAATACGACGAAGGACGGCGTTAACCAATTTTTCACTGCCTTTTTTACGGATTTTGGCCAATTTCACCGCTTCATTAACCACAGCATGGTCTGGAATCTTGTTCAAATAGCGGAGTTGGTAGGCACTCATGAGGAGAAGGACGTAGAGCCAACTATCTAACTGGTCTCTGTCTTCGATAAAGTGGGATAGGTACCATTCCAGAGTCAGTTTACGGGCTACCGTTCCATAGACCAGCTCGGTCACCAAGCCCTTGTCTGCTGCCGAAAGTTGACTTCCCTTGAGATGCTTATTTAAGGCGATATTTGAGTATGCTTGATTGATAAAAACATCCTCTAATACTGCTAGGGCTAAACTTCTAGCCGTTTCTACTTTAGTCACCAAATCGTTCTCCTACAGTCAATGTACGTCCAACTCCGTTGAGGAAGGAAGCAATGTCCATCTTAGGTTTACCAGCTGGTTGCACTTGTTTGAGGGATAGAGCTCCTTCTGCCGTTGCGACAATCAATTCTTTCTTGCCAATAGAGAGGATCTCACCTGGATTTCCCTGACCTTCTACTGGTAGAGCTTCATAAATCTTAAAGCGCTCACCCTTAAGGAAAGTATGGGCAACAGGCCAGGGGTTCATTCCACGGATCTGATTGAAAAGTTGACGATTGGTCTTAGTCCAATCTAATTTTTCTTCTTCTGGCTTGATATTTGGCGAGAAAGTGACCTGATTTGGATCTTGCGGTTCAGGTTTGATATCACCAGCAATATAAGCTGGTAAAGTGTCCAAAAGCAAATCACGACCAACTAGCGCCAATTTTTCAAACAAGGTACCAACATTGTCCTCATCAGTGATCGGAATACTGCGACGAGAAATCATATCTCCTGCATCCATTTCCTTAACCATTTCCATAATGGTCACACCAGCTTCCTCATCCCCTTGAATCAAGGCATAATGGATTGGCGCTCCACCACGATGTTTAGGAAGAAGAGAAGCGTGAACGTTGACAGCAAAGTCCATGCTATCAAGGAGTTTACTTGGGAGAAACTGCCCAAAAGCAGCAGTCACAATTCCATCTGCTCCTAAATTCATAATAGCTTCCATCTCTGGACTTCCAGATAATTTTTCAGGTTGGTAGATAGGAAGTCCTGCCTCTTTGGCAGCTTGTTTAACTGGGGTTTCTTGGATCACTTTTTTACGTCCGACAGCACGGTCTGGCTGGGTCACAACGGCTAGAATTTCGTAACGGTCATCTGTCAAAAGCCCTTTTAAGACTGTTGCTGAAAAGTCGGGGGTCCCCATAAAGATTATTTTTGTCATATCTTCTCCTTCTTATAAAAATTGCTGTGGTTCATGGTCAATGCTGAGACGGAGCTCACTATTTTCCCGTTCTTGAGTCAAGGCCAAGACCTGATTTAGGGTCGGCCCCAGCTCATCTTCTAAACGGTATTTAATCAAAATCTGATAATGATAGAGGTTGTGGGTACGGGCAATGGGTTTGGGCGTTGGGCCCAGAATGTGACTGGTATCTGACAAGCCTGACCGCAAAATGTTCATGACTTCATAGGCACGTTTGACCACCTCTTCTTCCTTCTTATGAGAAAGGGTAATACCAATCGTAAAATAGTAAGGTGGATAACCAAGTTGTCGTCTGATTCCCATTTCATAAGCGTAAAAGCCTTCGTAATCCTGATCCTTGGCAAATCGAATAGCGTAGTGCTGAGGATTGTAAGACTGAATCAAGACCTGACCAGCTTTTTCGGCACGGCCTGCCCGGCCTGCCACCTGAGTCAAGAGCTGGAAGGTTCTCTCAGAAGAACGGAAATCTGGTAGATTCAAGGCCGTATCCGCATTGAGAACTCCGACCAAAGTCACATTGGGAAAATCCAAACCTTTGGCAATCATCTGAGTACCTAGTAAAATATCTGCTTCCCCTCGACCAAACTGGTCAAGCAGAGCTTGGTGACTACCTTTCTTACGAGTCGTGTCCACATCCATCCGTAGAATTCGTGCCTGAGGAAAGAGCTCTGCCAGCTCATCATAAGCCTTCTGTGTCCCTGTCCCATAGTAACGAATGCTGCGACTCTTACAATTAGGACAGACCTGAGGAATATCCTTCGAAAAGCCACAATAATGGCAGTTCATGGTCTTGGTATCCATGTGCAAGGTCAGGGAAATGTCACAGTTGGGACAAGTATCTACCGTCCCACATTCCCGACACATGACAAAGCTAGAATAACCACGGCGATTGAGCATGAGAACCACCTGCTCTTTTTTAGCCAGACGGTCCTGAATAGCTTCAAGCAAAGGGGGCGTAAAGTTTGACGTCTCATTTTGTCCGATATAGTCCCGAAAATCAATCACTTGAACCTCAGGAATGGTAGCTAAAGGATTGGCACGTTGGGTCAGACGTAAGTGTTGATAGACGCCTTTTCCAGCCCGCGCACGGCTTTCCAGACTAGGAGTTGCTGAACCAAGTACCAGGGCTGCTTGATTATATTGGGCCCGTAAAATAGCCACCTCTCTGGCATGGTAACGGGGATTGCTGTCCTGCTTATAAGTCGCTTCATGCTCCTCATCGATTATCATGACACCCAGATTTTTAAGAGGAGCAAAGATAGCGGATCTAGCACCAACAACAACTTGAGCGTCTCCACGCTCGACCTTGCGCCATTCATCATACTTTTCACCATTGGACAGGCCTGAGTGAAGAATGGCCACTTTCTCACCAAATCGAGCAATAAAACGCTCCGTCATTTGTGGAGTCAAGGAAATCTCAGGTACCAGCAAAATAGCTGTCTTGCCCTTATACAAGGCCCCTTGGATAATCTGCAAGTAAACCTCGGTCTTCCCACTTCCTGTAATCCCTTGAAGGAGGAAGGGAGGCTGATGACTGCCAATCGCACTCACAACCGCATCACGCGCCTGTCTTTGCTCTGGATTCAACTCCAAAGGCTGACTTGCCTCAATGCCTTCAAAATAAGCAGCCGAGCGTTGCACTTCCTTTTGGACTATGGTAACAGCACCTTGTTCCACAAAGAAGTTAACTTGCTCCCGTGAGTAGGACTCTAACAAACTAGCCAAGGAAGCACTCTCAGGATGAGACAGCAAATAATCTCTCAATTCCAACTTTTTCTTGGCGCGTGCAGAAATCTCGACACCTTCTAATCGAGCAAGATTCACCTCATACCAAGACTGGGTCTTGACCTTCTTTTGATCAATTGCCTGATATTCTAGCCCAAGCAGTCCTTTTCTAGTCAATCGCATCATTTCAGCTTGCTTACCTAAATCCAGAGAAGAAAAGGCAAGCGAATCTTCTGAACCAAACAAGCGTTCTCGGTCTTCCTGACTCAGATCTGCCTTAGGATAGAGAATTTTGTCATAGCTGGAGTTCAGAAAACCTGGTAACATAGCCTTGAGGATGGAGATTTTGTAGGAAAAGACAGATTTACGTAGCTCGTCAGCTAGCCAGAGTTGTTCTTGCGTGAGAACAGGGGAAAAATCCAGTACCTCGGCAATATCTTTTAAATCTTGACTTGCCCCTGCTTCATCCAATTGTGACTCCAAACCAAGAACAATCCCTTGAATCAGGCGATTTCCCTTACCAAAAGGCACATGAACCCGCATCCCAACTTCCAACATTCCCTCAAATTCCTCCGGAATCCTGTAACTATAGGGCTGATCCGTCTGCATCAAGGGCACATCTACAATAATTTTAGCTACGGCCATCTTCTCACCTCCTCCTTGTCAGTACATTCTTGCAATAGAAAAAATAAGATTGAGTCCCCCCAACCTTAAATTTTTTCACCATCTTCTTTTTCTTTAGCAATTTGCTCTTTGATTTTCTTTTCTTCTTCTTCTTTGCGGCGTTTTTCTTCTTCGATACGGCGACGCACTGCTTCACGTTTCCCTTCTGGGTCTGGGTGAATTGTAACGTTTCCTGATTCGATTTCTTCTAAAGCGCGAAGAGTTGATTTTTCAGACTTGAAACCTTGAGTTGCTGGCGCACCTGCTTCCAATTCGTGGGCACGTTTTGCTTCCAAAATTACGAGTGAATATTTTGAAGGAACCTTGTCGAGCAAGGTATCAATAGAGGGTTTTAACATCATTTGCTTGTACCTATTTTCTAAATTTTATCGGGTAGTTGGAGATTTCGGTAACATCTCCTGATAGTGACCAATGACACGATCCACACGGAAATGCTCTGCTTCGATCACACGTTTGACACGCTCAGCAGCTAGGGGCACCTGATCGTTGACAATCGCATAATCATACTCACGCATGAGAGCAATTTCTTCCTTGGCTTTTTCGATTCGTTGGGCAATCACTTCTGCACTGTCTGTTCCACGTCCTACCAAACGATCTTGCAATTCATCCAAATCTGGTGGTGTCAGGAAGATAAAGACAGCATCTGGAACCTTTTTCTTGACCTGAAGAGCGCCCTGAACCTCAATTTCAAGGAAAACATCGATTCCCTTGTCCAAGGTTTCATTGACATAGGTCAGAGGAGTTCCATAGTAGTTGCCGACATATTCTGCATATTCCAACATCTGTCCTTGACGAATCAGCTCTTCAAACTCTTCCCGAGTACGGAAGAAATAGTCAACACCGTCCACTTCTCCAGGACGTTGTGCACGTGTCGTCATCGATACAGAGTATTGAAATTGGTTTTCAGAACTCTCAAAAATCTCTCTTCTAACCGTTCCTTTTCCAACCCCTGAAGGACCAGAAAAAACGATTAGTAAGCCTCGGTCTGCCATTGTGTCTCCTTTTAGTCAGTCTGTGAAATAACATTTCTCTAGAATAATGGCAAAAAGCCAGATTATCCTTTACAGTCTTTCTATCTAGTGTAACAAAAAAGCAGTAATTTTTCAACTGCTCTTTCTTATTTATTTAGCATAATCTACTGCACGAAGCTCGCGAATCACGGTTACCTTGATATTTCCTGGGTAATCGAGATTGTTTTCAATTTTCTCACGAACTTTGTGAGCCAAGATTGTGACTTTGTCGTCCTTGATTTGTCCTGGATTGACCATGATACGAATTTCACGTCCTGCTTGAAGGGCAAAGCTAGTTTGCACTCCTTCAAAGCCGTTCGCAATTTCTTCCAAATCATGAAGACGCTTGATGTAGCTTTCAAGAGACTCACTACGAGCACCTGGACGGGCTGCGCTCAAGGCATCTGCTGCAGCAACGATAACTGCAATCACGCTCTCAGCTTCAACATCACCGTGGTGACTAGCAATCGTATTGACCACAACTGGGTGTTCCTTATACTTACGAGCCAATTCCATACCGATTTCAACGTGACTACCCTCAACCTCGCGGTCAATAGCTTTTCCGATATCGTGAAGGAATCCAGCACGACGGGCAAGAGCCGCATTTTCACCAAGTTCACTGGCCATGATACCAGCCAATTTAGCAACCTCAATTGAATGGCGCAAGACATTTTGTCCATAAGAAGTACGGAACTGCAAACGTCCCATAATCTTCATCAAGTCAGGATGAAGGTTTGGCGCACCAATCTCATAGGCGGCAGCCTCACCATATTCACGGATTTTATTGTCAATCTCCTGACGGTTTTTCTCAACCAACTCTTCGATACGGGCTGGATGAATACGACCATCTTTGAGCAACATTTCCATAGTCATACGGGCAATCTCGCGACGAATCGGATCAAAACCTGACAAGGTCACCACTTCTGGTGTATCGTCGATAATCACATCGACCCCTGTCAAACTTTCAAAGGTGCGAATGTTGCGACCTTCACGACCAATAATACGTCCCTTCATTGTATCATCCGGTAGATGAACTGTTGAGTTTGTTGACTCCGCTACATATTCACCAGCAATACGTTGCATAGCTTGAACTAAGATGTCCTTGGCCATTTTGTCAGAACGTTCCTTAACCTCTTGCTCAGCCTCACGAATACGACTGGCAATCTCCTTGGTCAAGTTTTCCTCTGTCTGTGCCAAGATAATATCTCGTGCTTCTGCCTGAGACAGGGCACCAATACGCTCTAACTCTGCTTCTTTTTGTCTTTCGACTTCCTCTAATTGCTCTTCACGCGCATCAAGGTTTTTCGCTCTATCAGAAATACTTTGTTCTTTTTGTTCAAGTGTTTGTTCTTTACTCGTCAAATTGTCGTCCTTACGGTCGAGGCTAGTAGCTCTCTCTGTCAAACGACTTTCGATTTGTTTGAGTTCTTGACGTTCTGATTTGAATTCAGCGTCCACTTCTTCACGGTATTTTCTGGCTTCTTCTTTGGCCTCCAATAGTGCTTCTTTTTTAAGAGACTTGCTTTCACGTTTGGCTTCATTAACAAGTAAATCCGCTTCACGCTCAGCTTGTCCACGTAAATTAGTTGCTTCTTGTTCAGCATTTAAAAGCATCAACTCCGCAGCTTCCTGAGATGATTTCATCTTGGCTGAGATGCTGACATATCCAATGACTAAACCAATGATGACGGCAAAAACAGCAATCGCAAGCGACATGATTTCCATGTTTTTACCTCATTTTATTGTTATTCCGAATGACATACATTCTTTTACATTCTACCATAAAAAAGTGATTTTCACAAACCTAAAATAGAATATGTTTTGGGGAAATTGGAATGCATTTGCTAAAATAAACTTGTTGTTTAGAAATAGTACTTTAGTAGAGACTTGAGAAAAATCCTACATTTCAGTAGACTTAGTAATGATCTTTGAAAGACAAGAAAGCCACGCTATCTCCATCCATCATATAAATCAAGCGATTTTCTGCATCAATACGACGTGACCATGCTCCTTGGTAGTCATACTTGAGTGGTTCTGGTTTACCAATTCCTGTAAATGGATCGCGTTGAATATCCTTGATTAGTTTGTTGATTCGTTTTAGGGTTTTCTTATCCTGATTTTGCCAGTAGCAATAATCTGCCCAGGCATCTTCTGTAAACTTGAGCAGCATTCATCACTCCTCAATCACATGGACCTGAGTGCTTCCAGCACGAACTTGAGTCATTCCTCGCAAAACCTTGTCTGATAACTCCTTATTTTGAGCGATTCTCAGTGTTTCCTGAATACTGTCCCATTCGCTCTTTGAAAGAACTACAATGTCCTCATCTGGATTTTTATTAACCACCGTCAAAGGCTCAAATCCATCATTTACCTTCTTCATGTAATCTTTTAAATGATTTCGGAATGTTGAGTAAAGAACTGCTTCCATAACCATACCTCGTTTTACCTCTTTTCCACTATTATACACGAAAAGAAAAAAATTGTCAGGAACTTGTACAAGATTTTCTTTTCTATCTATTTATACTCAATGAAAATCAAAGAGCAAACTAGGAAACTAGCCGCAGGCTGTACTTGAGTACGGCAAGGCGACGTTGACGTGGTTTGAAGAGATTTTCGAAGAGTATTATTCGTAAAAAATCTCAAAAAGCCTACCTTTCAATAGACTTAGTTTGTTTCTATTCTTATCGGTACTCTTCCAAAATTCTGCTCTGCTATACTTGGATTTCCCAGTTGGTAAATCTGGTCTGCCTTTTGGGTCATAGCATCCCAAGGTTCTTTGCCAATTCGGCTGACTAGATGGACCTGCCCTTTCAGAGACTTGAGATGTTGTCTACCTTTTTCGGTAAAACCAAGAACATGAATAGCTTCTGGCAAGTCACTTTCTCTAGCTTGCATCAATATATAAGTCAAAAGGCGTCTAACACGCGCCTTGGTGTAACGTTTGGTAGTCACTAACTCGACCAATTCGTCAACAGACTGGGCTGTCTTGATGGCATCCCTAATACGCACAGCCATTTCTTGATTGACCTGATAGATGGTGGTTAGGTTTGGATTTGACAAGATTTGATAGCGCAGCAGAGGAAAATAGTCTTCCCAGCTCACCTTACTAGCTTGCTCAAATAGGGAAACAGAAGGCATAAAGCGTTCTAAGAAATCTTGGTCTGACTGATGCTGACGCAGAGCTGTCGCAGAGGCAAAGTCCACATCCTTATCCACAGAATGGAAACCCGCCCCCTGACGCTGAATCGGATGCATCCTGATGTTGCGTCCCGCAACTGCCTTGGCATAGGCCAGAGCAAGAACATGATTGGGCGTATTGCCTGAAAAATCAAGACCTGCAAATTCCTTCCACATGGCTTGGGTTTTCTGTGGATAGGAGAGAGAATCTGGTAGATTATCCACAAACTTCTCCATCTCATCACCTTTCTCTGTGTATAAGTCAGCGATTTTATGGTAATCCAGAACTTCCTCCGTCCCAAAGGCTAAGTTATCAATCCCTAACTGAGCTAAGATATCCACAGCTCCTTGACCAAAGAAATCTGCTGCCTGAACACTGACTAAAAAGGGCAATTCTACTACCAAATCTGCGCCATTTTCCAGAGCCATCTGGACCCTTGTCCACTTGTCTACGATAGCAGGTTCTCCACGCTGCATGAAATTCCCTGACATAGCCACGATTTTCAGCCCCTCAGCCTGATTTAGCAGGTATTTATGCCCATTATGAAAGGGATTAAACTCCGCGATAATACCTGTGATGGTCATGATAATCTCCTACTTCTGCGCGACAAAAAACCAACGGGTACTAGTTTCTGTAGGCTCTTTGTCCTCAAAGTCCGCATAGAGTTTGAAGGACTTGAAACCAGCCTGTTCCAGCA
>CAUUIG010000040.1:0-13705 GCA_963545095.1 uncultured Streptococcus sp. | reverse complement strand
AAGATCCACAAGCAGAATATACTGGCAAGGTTGAAGCCAAAGGCACCCAGGAACCAGGCAAAGAGGGTGAATCCTTAGTTCAAGATCCACAAGCAGAATATACTGGCAAGGTTGAAGCCAAAGGCACCCAGGAACCCGGTAAAGAGGGCGAGTCCTTAGTTCAAGAACCGCAAGTAGAATATTCAGGAAAAATTGAAGCCAAAGGTACTCAAGAACCCGGTAAAGAGGGCGAGTCTTTAGTTCAAGAAAAGTTACCTGAATATAAAGTAACTGAGGGCGCAGTTACGAAAGAAACTACTACTGAGATTGACTATAAGACAGAAATTATCGAGGATCCAACCAAATATACGGATGAAGAAACTGTAGTTCAAGATGGAGAAAAGGGCAGTCAAATTACCAAAACGACTTATAAGACTCTCGACGGTGTTGAGACTGATCAAGTTTTAAATACAATAACCACTGTCATCAAAGAACCAGTCACTAAAAAAATAAGCCGTGGTACAAAACCAATTGCAGGAACTCTGGTAGAAGAAAGTCTTGAAAAGCTTCCATTTAAGGAAAAAGTTGAAGAAGATGATCAACTGAAAAAAGGTGAAAGAGTTACTGTCCAAGAAGGAAAAGATGGACAGAAAAAAGTTACCAAGACTTACAAAACTATTAAAGGTTTAAAAACTGAAGAAGCACCGAAAATTGTAGAACAGGTTCTGGAGTTAGACCAAGATCGTATCATCAAGTTAGGGACTAAAACCTTTGAAAAACCAATCTTAACTTTGTCACTTGTTGATGTTAAGGATTTGAAACGATCATCTCAAATCCGTTATAATTTGGAAAATCCAAGTAAGGCAGCTATTAAATCTATTACCCTAACTCTGAAAAAAGGTGATGAAATTATCAAAACCTTGAATGTTTCACCGGACGACTTGACAACGACCCTGACAGATTTGCAATACTACAAGGATTATAAACTTGAAACGAAGATGGTTTATGACCGTGGTGAGGGTGATGAGGAAGAAGTTTTGAAAGAAGAACCTCTAAGAATTGACCTCAAAAAAGTTGAAATCAAGAACATCAAAGAAACAAGCTTGATGAGTGTGGATGATGCTGGTGTTGAAACAGATAAGAGCTTACTTACTGACAAACCGACAGACGTTGCTCCGCTTTACCTACGAGTTACAACTCATGATAACAAAATAACAAGACTTGCGGTAAGTTCTGTTGAAGAAGTGGTTGTTGATGGAAAAACATTGTACAAGGTCGTAGCGAAAGCTCCAGACTTAGTTCAACGTAGACCAGATAATATATTTAGTGAAGACTATGTTCATTATTTTGAAAAACAAAAAGCACACGAAGGTGATGTATATTATAGCTTTGAAGAACTGGTAACAGCTATGAAGGCTAATCCAAGTGGTACTTTTAAACTTGGTGCAGACCTTAATGCAGCCAATGTACCAACTCCAAATAAACAATATGTACCTGGTAAATTTAGCGGAACTTTAACAAGTGTCGATGGAAAACAATATACCATTCACAATATGGCTCGTCAGTTATTTGATAATGTTGAAGGCGCTACAATTAATAACATTAACTTAGGTAATGTTAATATTAATATGCCTTGGATTGAAAATATTTCAGCACTATCAAGAGTAGCTAAAAACGCTACGGTTGAAAATGTCAAGGTAACTGGTAGCATCCTTGGTAAAGATGGTATTGCAGGTATTGTAAACAAAGTGGACGTTGGTGGTTTATTACAAAATGTTGCCTTTGTTGGTAAACTTACTGGTGTCGGCGATAAAGGCTGGGATATGGGTGGTATTTCTGGAGAAGTTTGGAAAGGGAATATTAAAAAAGCCTATGTTGATGCTGGTATTGTAGCCAATAAAGCTCGTATTGGTGGTCTTGTTGCTAGAACAGATAATGGTTACGACGGAAATGGGGTTAATAAATACGCATTTACTAGTCAATCTGTCGTTAAAGGAACTATTAAGGTGAAAACTCCTGTTGAAGTTGGTGGTTTCATTAGTAAAAACTATCCATGGGGTCGAGTTCTTGATACTGTTACAATGATGAAAGTTGAGAATGGTGAGGAATTCTATGGTTCTAAAGACCTTGTTGATGATGACGGCTACTTTACAAATAATTGGATAGATAGAAACTATGTTGTTACAGGTGTTAGTGAAGGGAAACGTTCATTCAAATATTCTCGTAGTAAACGAATCCAAGAAATCAGCTTAGAAGAAGCAAACAAGAAAATAGAGTCATTCGGAATTACAGCCGATAAATTCGAAATTGCTCCACTTGTGGAAGATAGACTGAACCAAGTGAAACCAAAATCTGACACTTACAAAGATACTCAAGATTACGATGCTTCTCGTGAACTTGCTTATCGCAACATCGAAAAATTACAACCGTTCTACAACAAAGAATGGATTGTAAATCAAGGTAATAAGATTCCTGCAGGTTCTAAATTACTAACTACTGAAGTTTTATCTGTTACAGGTATGAAAGATGGACAATTTGTGACCGACTTATCGGATGCTGACCACATTATGATTCATTACGCTGATAAGACGAAAGAAATTAAGGCTATTACACAAAAAGAATCTAAGGTTCAACAAGTTCGTGAATATAGTATTGAAGGATTAGGTGATATTGTCTATACACCAAATATGGTTGTTAAAGATAGAACGCAACTTATCAATGATATTAAAGCTAAATTAGCTTCTGTTGAACTTGATTCAGATGAAGTTCGTAAGATTAATAACAATCCTAAGATGTTATACATGGAAGAAAGCTTCAAAGAAGTAAAAGATAATCTTGATGCTTTAGTTAAAGCTTTAGTTGAAAATGAAGATCACCAACTGAATACTGACGAAGCAGCTAAACGTGCATTGATTAAAAAAGTTGAAGATAACAAAGCTAAGATTATGTTAGCCCTTGCTTACTTCAATCAATACTATGGAATTAAGTACGACGGATTAAACATCAAGAATATGATGACCTTCAAACCTGATTTCTACGGTAAGAATGTTAACGTCCTAGATAGATTAATCAGCTTCTCATCAAATGCTAACAACCTAAAAGGTGATCAATCACATGATGCATTTAACAGAGCTCTTGCAAGTGCTACTGGTAAAGCTAACTTACACGAATTCCTGAAGTATAACATGGAATTATTCACTAGTGAAACAGATATGAATACTTGGTTCAAGAATAACATTGCAGATAACGCTTATGTTGTTGAGAAACAATCATCAAATCCAGATTTCGCTAATAAGAAACATAAATTATATGAAGTAATTAATAATGGACATCACGGACGTTATATTTTACCACTTCTGAATCTGAAGAAAGCGCATATGATCTTAATTACAACCTATAATACCATTGCCTTTAGTTCATTTGAGAAATATGGTAAGAATACAGCAGAAGAACGTGAAGCGTTCAAGAAGCAAGTTGATTTACGTGCGCAAGAACAAATCAATTATTTAGACTTCTGGTCAAGACTTGCTGCAGATAATGTACGAAATAATCTTCTTAAGAGTGAAAATATGGTACCATCTGCAATTTGGGATAACCATGATGTACCAGGTTTGGGATGGGTTGACCGTATGGGACATACGAAGAAAGGCGATTTTGCTCCAATTCGTGAATTCTATGGTCCAACTGATAAATGGCACGGATACAATGGAATGGGTGCATACGCTTATATCTTCCAAAATCCACAACCACAAGAGGCTGTATATTACATCATCTCTAGCATGATTAGTGATTTTGGTACATCTGCATTCACTCACGAAACAACCCACATCAACGACCGTATGGCCTACTTAGGAACATGGCGTCACCGTGAAGGAACAGACGTTGAAGCCTTTGCTCAAGGTATGTTGCAATCACCATCAGTCTCAAATCCAAATGGTGAATATGGTGCCTTAGGATTAAACATGGCCTATGAACGTCAAAATGATGGAAATCAAATTTACAACTATAATCCAAATGTGTTAAATAGTCGTGAGAAAATCGATCACTACATGAAGAATTACAATGAATCCATGATGATGCTTGATTACTTAGAAGCTGAGTCTGTCATCAAGAAAAATACTGGAACAAACGATAAGTGGTTCAAGAAGATCGATAAGAAATATCGTGAAAAAGCGGATCGCAATGGCTTAGTTGGTGAACCACATCAATGGGATTTAGTTCGTGATTTGAATGATGACGAAAAGAATACGAAGCTGACAAGTATTGATCAACTGGTTGATGGAAACTTTGCAACGAAACATGGATTACCAGGAAATGGTCATTACCGTACTGAAGGATTTGATTCTGCTTATACTGTAGTAAATATGATGACAGGTATTTATGGTGGTAATACAAGTAAGAGTGCGGTTGGTTCAATCTCATTCAAACATAATACCTTCCGTATGTGGGGTTACTTCGGATATCTAGACGGATTCTTAGGTTATGCATCAAACAAATACAAACAAGAATCTAAAGCAGCTGGAAATAAAGGTCTTGGTGATGACTTTATTATTAATAAAGTTTCTAACGGCAAATTCCAAAGCTTAGAAGCATGGAAGAAAGCATGGTATCATGAAGTACACGAAAAAGCTCAAAGAGGTTTTGTTGAAATTGAAATCGATGGTCAAAAGATTTCAACTTACGCACAACTTCAGACCTTATTTGATGCAGCAGTCGAAAAAGACCTTCAAGGTAATGATTTCAAGAATACTGTAGATCTTAAATGGAAGGTTTACAAACAACTCTTACAGAAATCAGATGGATTTGCAGGAAATCTTTTTAAAGTATAGATTGTATTAAATAGATGAGTAAAAAGGTAGATCAGCTTTGTCTGGATCTGCCTTTTTATGCTATACTTAGGATATGCATAGAAAAACAGTGATTGATTTTAGGGCTTTGGGGGAGAGATACACCTTTACCCAGCCTATCAAAGAGTTAAAAACCAGAGATTTAGCAGAAGTGGCAGACTTGTTGGCACAAGTGGAAAGCTACCAAGAGCAAGGCTATTATGTGGTGGGCTATGTCAGCTACGAGGCTGCACCTGCTTTTGAGGAGAAATTAGCAGTTCATAAAGCTCCTTTACTGGAAGAGTACCTGCTATATTTTACAGTTCATGATAGGGTAGAAACATCCCCTATTCCTCTGATTTATGACGAGGTTGATTTGCCTTCAAATTGGCAGGAAGTAACGTCTGCAGCAGACTATGAAAAGGCTATTGCCCAGATTCACCATCATTTGCGGCAGGGAGATACCTATCAGGTCAACTACACCGTCCAACTCAAGCAAGATTTAAGTGCCAATCCTTTTGCCATCTACAATCGTATGGTGGTAGAGCAGGAGGCGGGCTACAATGCTTATGTTGAACATGACGAGATGGCAGTGATTTCCATGAGTCCAGAGCTCTTTTTTGAGCAAAATGACCGCGAGTTGACAACGCGACCAATGAAGGGAACGACTCAGCGTGGCATGACTGACCAAGAAGACTTGGAGCAGGCCAGTTGGTTGGAACAGGATCCCAAAAATCGCTCTGAAAATATGATGATTGTGGACCTCTTGCGCAACGATATGAACCGTATTTCTGAAGTGGGAAGTGAACATGTGGAGCGTTTGTGTCAAGTGGAGCAGTATTCGACTGTCTGGCAGATGACTTCGACTATCAAGAGTCGGTTGAGAGCAGATGTTGACCTTGTTGAAATCTTTCGCTCTCTCTTTCCTTGCGGTTCCATAACGGGAGCACCGAAAATTGCGACTATGGAGATTATCAAGTACTTGGAGCCACAACCGCGTGGAGTCTACTGCGGAACCATTGGTTTCCTGCTTCCAAATGGGCGACGAATTTTTAATGTTGCTATTCGAACCATTCAACTGCATCAAGGGAATGCCATCTATGGAGTGGGTGGTGGCATTACTTGGGATAGCACTTGGGAATCTGAATACCGAGAGGTTCATCAAAAGGCAGCAGTTCTCTATCGTAAACAAGCTCGCTTCCAATTAATTACAACTGGAAAAATCAGCCAGAAGAACTTGTTGTTTGAATATCAACATTTGGAAAGATTGAGAACAGCTAGTCGGTATTTTGCTTTTCCTTTTGACCCAGAAATTTTGAGACAAAAGATTGAAGCAGAGTGTCAGGCTTGTGATGCTAATCAAGATTACCGCTTGCGTATTTCTCTCAGCAAGTCTGGAGAGATAAAACTCAGTCGTCAAGTATTAACACCGCTCACTCCGACCTTCTGCAAAGCCAAACTTTGCCTTCAGGAAGCCAATTTGCAACAAGCCTTTACCTACTTCAAAACAACTCACCGACCGCATTTGAGTTTAGGGGAACAAGAGAAGATTTACCATAATACAAAAGGAGAATTGCTTGAAACCTCTATTGGAAATTTGGTTCTGAAAATTGCTGGGAAACTTTACACGCCATCTATCCGACTTGGAATCTTACCAGGAATTTACCGTCAGTATTTACTAGAAATAGGACAGGTAGAAGAGAAAGTCTTGACCTTGGCAGATTTAGACCAAGCTGAGGTTATTTACGGCTGTAATGCAGTGAGAGGTTTGTATGAGTTATCGATGAAGGAGAACTAAATGAAACTGATATTTTTACATGGACTAGGTCAGTCAGCGGAGAGTTGGAAAGAAGTGCAAGAGTTGCTTGTAGATTATCCCTCTGAAGCCCTTGACTTATTCCCTACTGGAGTTACTAGCTATAGAAAAGCCAAGGAACACGTTTATCAGCACTTATCAAAGGAGACAGAACCTTTTGTTCTAATCGGTTTGTCCTTAGGTGCTTCCCTGGCACTAGAACTTTCCAGTTATGATTTACCAAATCTCCGATCTTTGGTTCTATCAGGATGTCCACTTACACTGTCTGGTAATATCCTATTTTATCTTCAGTTGCTGATTTTTAAACTACTTCCCAAAAGGGTATTTGAAAAACATGGAGCAGATAAGGCTCTTATGGTTGGAGTTTCTGAGGAATTAAAAATACTTGATTTAAGGGAGATTGCAAAGAATTGTCCCTATCCAACTTTGTTAATTTGTGGTAGTCAGGATAAGCCAAATCTTAGTTCAATGAAAGCTATTCAAGAACTGATGTCAAATTCCCAGTTCCAGATCATCCCTGACGGTCCTCATGTTCTGAATAGAGCAAAACCAAAAGAGTTTGTAGAAATAACTAGAAGTTTTCTTGAATTGCAGAAATAAGTTTGATAAAATACTATTGAAATCGATAACATCGTTATGGGAGAAAGTAATGAACAAACGTCTATTTTTAAAAATGAGTTTGGCGACGTTGTCAGTTTTAGCAGAAGAAAATATTCATTTTTCTAGTTGTAAGGAAGCTTGGGCGAATGGATACGCGGATATTCATGAGGGAGAACCTGGTTATTCTGCCAAGTTAGACCGCGACCATGATGGTGTGGCCTGTGAATTGAAAAATGCCCCAAAAGGTGCTTTCAAAGCAAAACAAGAGACTACAACTCAAACTGATACAAGTTCATCAACAACAAGTGGCTGGGTTAAGCAGGACGGTTCTTGGTACTATTTTGATGGAAATGGAAATCCAGTGAAAAATGCATGGCAGGGAAGCTATTACCTGAAAGCTGATGGTAAAATGGCACAGAGTGAATGGATTTATGACTCTTCTTATCAAGCCTGGTATTACTTGAAATCAGATGGTAAAATGGCTAAGAATGAGCGAGTTGATGGAGGTCGCTACTATGTAGATGCCTCAGGTCTCTGGAAACCATAAATCAGATAAAATTTAGAAAGTTAATGCAAACCTTTGCATAAGTGACTGAATTTTGTTATACTATATCTGTAAGCATTTTCAATTAATTCATAATAAAAAAGGAGAATATGATGAGTCAAAAGATTATTGGGATTGACCTTGGTGGAACTTCTATCAAATTTGCAATCTTAACAACAGCAGGAGAAATCCAAGAAAAATGGTCTATCAAGACCAACATTTTAGATGAGGGAAGTCATATCGTAGATGATATGATTGAGTCTATTCAACACCGTTTGGACTTGCTTAGATTGGCAGCAACGGACTTCCAAGGAATTGGGATGGGATCACCTGGTGTGGTTGACCGTGAAAAAGGAACTGTTATTGGTGCCTACAACCTCAACTGGAAAACCCTTCAACCAATCAAAGAAAAGATTGAAAGAGCTTTGGGCATTCCATTCTTCATCGATAATGATGCTAATGTGGCAGCTCTTGGTGAACGTTGGATGGGTGCTGGTGATAACCAACCAGACGTTGTCTTTATGACACTTGGTACAGGTGTTGGTGGCGGTATCGTCGCTGAAGGCAAATTGCTTCATGGTGTTGCTGGTGCAGCAGGTGAGCTTGGCCACATCACTGTTGACTTTGACCAACCAATCGCATGTACTTGCGGTAAGAAAGGTTGTCTTGAGACAGTTGCTTCAGCAACAGGTATTGTCAACTTGACTCGTCGTTATGCCGATGAATACGAAGGCGATGCAGCCTTGAAACGCTTGATTGATAACGGAGAAGAAGTAACTGCTAAGACTGTCTTTGATTTGGCAAAAGAAGGAGACGACCTTGCATTGATCGTTTACCGTAACTTCTCACGTTACTTGGGAATCGCTTGTGCTAACATCGGTTCAATCCTCAACCCATCAACAATCGTTATCGGTGGTGGTGTATCAGCTGCAGGAGAATTCCTTCTACAAGGTGTTCAAAAAGTCTACGATGAAAATACTTTCCCACAAGTACGCACATCAACAAAATTGGCTCTTGCAACTCTAGGAAACGACGCTGGAGTTATCGGAGCAGCATCACTTGTATTGCAATAAAATAATAAAAGAGGAAAAATGCTAACCTAGAGTTAGTAATGTTCCTCTTTTCTTTTTTATGCTATACTAGTTAGGACAATAAATGAGGTGAGAGAATGACAAAAGCAGATACAATTTTTAAAGAAAATATTGAACGAATCCTCAAAGACGGTGTCTTTTCCGAACAGGCACGTCCCAAGTACAAGGATGGAACTGTTGCTAACTCCAAGTATGTAACTGGTGCCTTTGCCGAGTATGACTTGGCTAAGGGGGAATTCCCCATCACAACCTTGCGTCCTATAGCTATCAAATCCGCCATCAAGGAAGTGCTCTGGATTTACCAAGACCAGTCTAATAGCCTAGAGGTTCTGAATAGCAAGTACAATGTTCACTATTGGAATGACTGGGAAGTTGGAGATACAGGAACCATTGGTGAGCGCTATGGTGCCGTTGTTAAGAAACACGACATTATCAATAAGCTTCTCAAGCAGTTGGAAGCCAACCCTTGGAACCGCCGCAATATCATCTCGCTCTGGGATTATCAAGCTTTCGAAGAAACAGATGGGTTGCTCCCATGTGCCTTTCAGACCATGTTTGATGTCCGCCGTGTAGATGGGGAAATCTATCTGGATGCGACCTTGACCCAGCGTTCGAATGATATGCTGGTGGCTCACCACATCAATGCGATGCAGTACGTAGCTCTTCAAATGATGATTGCCAAACATTTTGGCTGGAAGGCTGGAAAGTTCTTCTACTTTATCAATAATCTCCATATCTATGACAATCAATTTGAACAAGCTCAGGAATTGCTCCGCCGTGAGCCGTCAAACTGTCAACCACGTTTAGTCTTGAATGTGCCAGATAAGACTAATTTCTTTGCTATCAAAGCAGAAGATTTTGAGTTGGTGGATTATGACCCTGTCAAGCCGCAGTTGAAGTTTGACCTAGCTATTTAATACTCTTCGAAAATATCTTCAAACCACGTCAGTGTCGCTTCATCTACAACCTCAAAACGGTGTTTTGAGCAACCTGCGGCTAGTTTCCTAGTTTGCTCTTTGATTTTCATTGAGTATAAAAGAATAGAAAAAGAAGTTGAGACAATAAATCCCAACTTCTTTTGTTTCTTAACGTGATACGCGGCGACGAGCTGCTTTTTTACGGTTTTCTTCGATGAAAGCTGCTTTTTGTTCTTCTGGTTCAATCACTTTCTTTTTAAATGCGTATACTGCACCTGCGACTGCAGCGACAGTTCCTGCGACACCTGTTACAAGACCTTTAGCGAATCCTTTAGCCATGAGTCTTCCTCCTTTATATTCTCAATCAGCCAGCCTCCTCAAGAGGTCACATTTTTCTGACTGACCTTTTTGTGTTATAATAATAGTAACGAAAAAATGGGAATTTTTCAAGGAAAAAAGATGAAAACAAAAATAATTGTGATTGTTGGACCGACTGCAGTTGGAAAAACAGCCCTTGCCATTGAAGTGGCCAAGCGTTTTAATGGCGAAGTTGTTAGTGGCGATAGTCAGCAGGTTTACCGAGGTTTAGACATTGGGACGGCTAAGGCTAGTCCAGAAGAGCAGGCAGCTGTTCCTCATCATTTAATCGATGTTAGAGAGGTAACCGAGTCTTACTCGGCTTTTGATTTTGTTTCAGAAGCTAAGATGGCTATTGAGGATATTCACAGCCGTGGCAAGCTTATCATTATCGCTGGTGGGACTGGACTTTATATCCAGAGCTTGCTAGAAGGTTACCATCTGGGTGGGGAGACACCTCATGAGGAGATTTTGGCCTATAGGGATAGTTTGGATCCTTATACAGATGAGGAATTAGCCCATTTGGTGGAGCAAGCAGGCCTTGAAATTCCCCAGTTTAATCGTCGTCGTGCTATGCGTGCCTTGGAAATTGCCCATTTTGGTCAGGATTTGAAAAATCAAGAGACCTTGTATGAACCGCTGATTATCTGCTTGGATGATGAGCGCAGTCAACTTTACGAGCGCATTAACCGCCGCGTGGATCTGATGTTTGAGGCTGGGCTTTTGGATGAAGCCAAGTGGCTTTTTGACCATTACCCTGATGTGCAGGCTGCTAAAGGGATTGGTTACAAGGAACTCTTTCCGTATTTCTGTGGAGAGCAGACCTTGGAGGAAGCTAGTGAGAGTCTCAAACAGGCTACTCGTCGTTTTGCCAAGCGTCAGTTGACTTGGTTCCGTAATCGCATGCAGGTGACCTTTTATCAGATTGGAGAAGCTGGTGTGCAAGACCATATTTTAAGCCAGATAGAGGAGTTTTTAGATGATTGATACGGAGAAAAAAGAGGATCGAGTCCTGCTGATTGGTGTGGAATTGCAAGGCATGGACAATTTTGACCTCTCTATGGAAGAATTGGCCAGTCTAGCCAAGACAGCTGGGGCAGTCGTTGTAGATAGCTACAGACAAAAACGTGAAAAATATGATTCCAAGACCTTCGTCGGCTCTGGTAAGTTAGAAGAAATTGCGCTCATGGTGGATGCAGAAGAGATTACCACTGTCATCGTCAACAACCGTTTGACTCCACGGCAAAATGTCAATTTAGAAGAAGTTCTCGGTGTCAAGGTCATTGACCGTATGCAGTTGATTTTGGATATCTTTGCCATGCGGGCTCGAAGCCATGAAGGGAAACTCCAAGTCCACCTAGCCCAGCTCAAATATCTCTTGCCTCGCTTGGTTGGTCAGGGGATTATGCTCAGTCGTCAGGCAGGGGGAATTGGTTCCCGTGGACCTGGTGAAAGCCAGCTGGAGCTGAACCGTCGTAGTGTTCGCAACCAAATCACGGATATCGAGCGCCAGCTCAAGGTGGTTGAGAAAAATCGGGCGACTGTCAGAGAAAAACGTTTGGAGTCCAGCACCTTTAAGATTGGTTTGATTGGTTACACCAATGCTGGGAAGTCAACTATCATGAACACCTTGACCAGTAAGACCCAGTATGAGGCTGACGAGCTCTTTGCGACTCTGGATGCGACGACTAAGAGTATCCATCTGGGGGGCAATCTCCAAGTAACTTTGACAGATACCGTGGGCTTTATCCAAGATTTGCCGACAGAGTTGGTGTCCAGTTTTAAGTCAACCTTGGAAGAAAGCAAGCATGTGGACCTTCTGGTTCATGTTATTGATGCCAGCAATCCTTACCACGAGGAGCATGAAAAAACAGTCCTGTCCATCATGAAAGACTTGGACATGGAGGATATTCCTCGCCTGACCCTTTATAATAAAGCGGATTTGGTGGAGGATTTCACGCCTACCCAAACGCCTTATGCCCTCATTTCTGCCAAGTCTGAGGATAGTCGTGAGAACTTGCAGGCACTATTTTTAGAGAAAATCAAGGATATTTTTGAGACCTTTACCCTGCGCGTGCCTTTTTCTAAGTCTTACAAGATTCATGATTTAGAAAGTGTTGCGATTTTGGAAGAACGCGATTATCAGGAGGACGGCGAAGTGATTAGAGGCTACATTTCTGAGAAAAATAAATGGAGGTTAGAAGAATTTTATGACTGATATCAAAACCTTAGCTCTAAAATATGGGGGCTATACAAGTTTGGATAAGGTCTATCTGGACCAACTTCTAACTGGTAGAACAGAGCAGGAGCAGTTGGCACTGATTACTCCTCCGCCGAGTGTAGTCAATGCCTATTTTGCAGAACTCTATCAGAAAAAGAGTCCTCAAGCAGCGACGGATTATTTTGCAGAAGTCAGTCAGGAACTGAATCTTTACAATACTGAGCCAAGTTTCACCCTAGAAAATAAGCCTTTTATTCGGCTTAATCTGTCTGGTAAATCCTTTGGTTTTTGTTATGAGAGTGAGGGTCTGGGTAGAATTTTCTCTGAAAATAAAGAGGTTATTTCAGATGACTTGTTCTTTGAGATTGCGCAAATTTTCCCCCATCAGCTAGTCTTTGAAGAATCTGGCAAGATTTATATGAAGGCTGTCGGAGGCGAGGAAGTTGTTAGCATGGAGAGTCTCACAGCTTTGACTGATCTGGAAAGCTTGGCTGATGGTCGTAAACGTCTCAAAGGCTACAGCCAAGAGGATTTATTACAGGAAGCTACTGCTTTTTCTGGCAAGCGCTATTTCCGATCGGAAAACCGTACAGCTATGTTATATATTGATTAATTAGAAAGTATCGAATGGATATTCAATTTTTAGGAACGGGGGCTGGTCAGCCCTCTAAAGCCCGCAACGTTTCAAGTCTCGCCCTGAAACTCTTGGATGAGATTAACGAAGTCTGGCTCTTTGACTGTGGAGAAGGTACGCAAAATCGCATTCTGGAAACCACAATTCGACCACGTAAGGTCAGCAAAATTTTTATCACTCACTTGCACGGAGACCATATTTTTGGCTTGCCAGGATTCCTTTCTAGTCGTGCCTTTCAGGCCAATGAAGAGCAGACAGATTTGGAAATCTATGGACCGCAAGGGATTAAATCCTTTGTCTTAACTAGTCTTCGTGTGTCAGGTTCGCGCCTGCCTTACCGCATTCATTTTCATGAGTTTGATCAAGATTCTTTAGGGAAAATCCTTGAGACCGATAAATTCACGGTGTATGCAGAGGAGCTGGATCATACTATTTTCTGTGTTGGTTACCGTGTCATTCAAAAGGACTTGGAAGGAACGCTGGATGCTGAAAAACTCAAGGCAGCTGGTGTCCCATTTGGCCCACTTTTTGGGAAAATCAAAAACGGTCAGGACGTTGTTCTCGAAGACGGTACTGAAATCAAGGCAGCTGACTATATCTCAGCTCCACGTCCAGGTAAGATTATCACTATTTTAGGAGACACTCGAAAAACGGATGCCAGTGTGCGTCTGGCTGTCAATGCCGATGTCCTTGTCCATGAATCGACTTATGGCAAGGGTG
>CAUUIG010000039.1:0-13885 GCA_963545095.1 uncultured Streptococcus sp. | reverse complement strand
TTAGGTCGGGTAACTGGCGCAAGGGTTCGAATCCCTTATTCTCCGTTTTAATGAGAGTTTGTAACTCTCTTTTTTATTTTTAGAGACAATAAAACTTCAGATTTGTAAAACTTAATTGAATTACTAATCTGAAGTTTTTTTGGCTCTTTGTTAACTGTAGTGGGCTGCAGAAAAGCTAAAATCTTTATATAGTAGATGGAAACAAGAACTGTTCCAGATTCAATCTACTATATATTGTCGATTTTATGGTTGTGCTAGTTTATTATTACTTCCAACTCTTGAGTGAAATTTCTCCGCTATTTAACCAGATTTCTTTTCCGTTATCACATTGAACTAAAAGTTTACCACTTTCAGAGATGTCTTTAGCAAGTCCCTTGTAGTCTTTTTGATCCAGTGTGAAAGTAACTTCTTTTCCTAGGACGAATGACTGTTTTTTATAGAGGTATAATAACTCATCTGCTGGTGTTTCGAAGAAAGCACGCCATATTTCGATAATTAATTCATTTCTTGTTATAGGTGCTGGTGCTTTAAATAGACTAGCAGCCTTTTCTTTTAATTCTTGTGGGAAATCATTAATAGTGAAGTTGATTCCTACTCCAATAATGATATCTGTGACTAAGCCTGTTTCTACAGAGGTCATTGCTTCAGTGAGAATTCCTCCAATTTTATGATTGTTTAGATAGATATCATTGACCCATTTTATGTCGACATCTATTAAAGTTAGGTTCTTAATGGCTTTGTAGACAGCTCCTGCTACAAGTAGTGTGTAGGATGGTAATTTGTCGTAAGGAAGATTTGGTTTAAGATGGAGTGTCATATAAATGCCACCTTGTGGTGAGTAGAAAGAACGTTGAAATCGACCTCGGCCTGCTGTTTGATAGGAAGCTAAATAGAGGGTGTTTGCTTCATTCCCTAAATCAATTGCTTCTTTTGCATCTAGTTGTGTCGATTTTGTTTCGAGTTTAAAGCTGACTTTAATTGGAAGATTTTCTTCTAGAATCTCTGGAAGAATAAGGTCACCATTCATCAGTTTATATCCTTTGTTTTTGATGCTATCAATTTCAATGCCTTCTTGTTCTAGCCGCTTGATGGCTTTCCAAATTGATGTTCGGCTTAGAGATAGTTCTTCTGCAATTTTTTCTCCGCTGATATAGTCGTTTTCTTTAGATAGGATTTGGTAGACAGCTTGGTAGGATTTCATAGTGTTGCCTTTCTTTAAGAATAGTATATGATTTGAATCTAGTTTGGATAGTTGCACCTAATCTATATTTTATTACTACTATTTTAACATATGCCTAGTATTTTCGGCACGATTTTTTGGAGTGAATCTAGTCATTAAGCTTGAGTTTTGAAATCTCAGTATTTTTGCTTCCTTTTTTACTTAGGAAGCGTTTCCTTTGTTTTCAAATTGCTAGAAAAGTGGTACAATATAGGATAGCTTACTATTATCTGAATCAACTGATTTGGAGAGAAAGGATTCATTTTGAAATCAATAGGCTTTATTGAAAAGCTGAAAGGGTTGTCTAGTAAAGAGCTGATTTTATTGGGAATTATCCTGAGTATATTTTTACCCTTTTATCTTTTTGTAGTTGTATTCTGTTTATATATTATCAGTTTGATTTTTACAGGAGATATGAAAAGTATTCTTCAGAAAATGGGGGAGCATCCGATGCTGCTTCTTTTTCTTGGCTATAGTACTATTATATCCATTTTTGCACAAAATTGGATGGGTCTTGTGGCTTCAGTAGGAATGTTTCTATTTACTGTTTTCTTTTTGCACTATCAGTCGATTTTATCACATAAATTCTTTCGATTGATTTTGCAGCTCGTCTTGTTTGGTAGCGTCTTGTCAGCTGCGTTTGCGAGTTTAGAACATTTTCAAATTATGAAGAAATTCAACTATGCTTTTCTTTCACCTAACATGCAGGTGTGGCATCAGAATCGTGCAGAAGTGACCTTCTTTAATCCTAATTATTATGGTATTATTTGTTGTTTCTGTATCATGATTGCCTTCTATCTGTTTACAACGACCAAGTTGAATTGGTTGAAAGTATTCTGTGTGATTGCAGGCTTTGTGAATCTCTTTGGTTTGAACTTTACTCAAAATCGAACTGCCTTTCCTGCTATTATCGCTGGAGCCATCATTTATCTCTTTACGACTATTAAAAACTGGAAGGCTTTTTGGCTTAGTATTGGGGTCTTCGCGATCGGCTTGAGCTTCCTCTTTTCCAGTGATCTGGGAGTTCGGATGGGAACTTTGGATTCTTCTATGGAAGAACGGATCTCTATTTGGGATGCGGGGATGGCCTTGTTTAAGCAAAATCCTTTTTGGGGTGAGGGGCCATTGACCTATATGCACTCTTATCCTCGGATACATGCTCCCTATCATGAACATGCTCACAGCCTTTATATTGACACGATTCTGAGTTACGGAATTGTGGGGACTATTTTATTAGTTTTGTCTTCTGTTGCTCCTGTTCGCTTGATGATGGATATGAGTCAGGAGTCGGGGAAACGTCCGATTATCGGTCTTTATCTATCTTTCCTTACAGTGGTTGCTGTACACGGAATCTTTGACTTGGCCCTCTTCTGGATTCAGTCAGGTTTCATTTTCTTGCTAGTTATGTGCAGTATTCCATTGGAGCATCGAACGTTGGTATCGGACATGACGGATTAAGTTTTATAAGATTGAAATCTTCTACTTTGGGTAGGAGATTTTTTTACTGGGAAAAATTATTTCTAAGTCGAAATAGTTGACAGATAGAATGACGAGTGTTACAATTACTTTATTCGTTTCGATATAGAAATAAATTGGAGGTATCATGAAAGATAGTCATTTGCTAGCCCATCATATTCGTTTGTTGAATGGGCGGATTTTTCAAAAGTTACTGAGCCAAGATTCTGAAGCTCTTTATCGGAGTGAACAGGGCAAGATTTTAGCGGTTTTATGGAATAGTGAAACTGGCTGCGCTACGGCGACAGATATTGCGCTTGCGACTGGGCTTGCTAATAATACGCTGACGACTATGATAAAAAAGCTAGAGGAACAAAAGCTTGTAACCGTTAGTCCATGTGGAGAAGATAAGCGTAAGAAGTATTTAGTTTTAACAGACTTGGGGCAGTCCCAGAAAGAAGTGGGGCAACGTGTCAGTCAGAAATTGGATACGATCTTTTACAAAGGATTCACCGAGGAAGAAATTCGCCAGTTTGAAGCCTTTCAAGAAAGGATTTTGGCAAATCTGAAAGAGAAGGAAAATGAAGTTTTAGATGGCAAATTAGCTGTTTATAAGTAAAGGCCACTTTTGACTTTGTTTTCCAACTCTTAGGACAAGGAAACTATGTAGTTAGCTATGGTCAGAATCAGATTGGTGGAGTTGCCTATGCCCAGTACGATATCTTCCGTATAGAAAACGGGAAAATTGTAGCGCATTGGGACAATAAGGAAGTTATGCCTAAGGTAGAAGGCTTGACCAACCGAGGCAAGTTTTAAATTGAGGATACAGAATGATTGAATACAAAAATGTAGCTTTACGTTACACAGAAAAAGATGTCTTGAGAGATGTTAATTTACAGATTGAGAATGGGGAGTTCATGGTTTTAGTTGGGCCATCTGGCTCAGGTAAGACGACCATGATTAAGATGGTCAACCGCCTCTTGGAACCAACTGATGGAAATATTTATATGGATGGCAAGCGCATCAAAGACTATGATGAGCGTGAACTTCGTCTTTCTACTGGTTATGTTTTACAGGCTATTGCTCTGTTTCCCAATCTAACAGTTGCGGAAAATATTGCCCTGATTCCTGAAATGAAAGGCTGGTCTAAGGAAGAAATTGCTAAGAAAACTGAAGAGCTTTTGGCCAAGGTTGGTTTACCAGTAGCTGAGTATAGGCATCGTTTGCCTAGTGAATTATCTGGTGGGGAGCAACAGCGTGTTGGAATTGTACGGGCTATGATTGGTCAGCCCAAGATTCTCCTCATGGATGAACCTTTTTCGGCCTTGGATGCTATTTCTCGCAAGCAGTTGCAGGTTCTGACTAAAGAATTGCATAAAGAGTTTGGGATGACAACTATTTTTGTGACCCATGATACGGATGAAGCTTTGAAATTAGGTGATCGTATTGCTGTTTTGCAGGATGGAGAGATTCGTCAGGTGGCGAATCCCGAGACAATTTTAAAAGCGCCTGCCACAGACTTTGTAGCAGATTTGTTTGGAGGTAGTGTTCATGACTAATTTAATTGCAACTTTTCAGGATCGTTTTAGTGATTGGTTGACAGCACTATCTCAACATTTGCAGTTGTCACTTTTGACCTTGTTGCTGGCCATCTTTATAGCGATTCCCTTGGCTGTTTATCTTCGCTATCATGAGAAGTTGGCGGATTGGGTTTTGCAGATTGCAGGGATTTTCCAGACCATCCCGTCTCTGGCCTTGTTGGGGCTCTTTATCCCCTTGATGGGAATTGGAACCTTGCCTGCTTTGACAGCACTAGTGATTTATGCGATTTTTCCGATTTTGCAAAATACTATCACTGGACTCAAGGGAATTGATCCAAGTCTACAAGAGGCTGGGATTGCCTTTGGGATGACTAGGTGGGAGCGACTCAAGAAGTTTGAAATTCCACTTGCCATGCCTGTTATGATGTCTGGGATTCGGACGGCAGCTGTCTTGATTATCGGTACGGCAACCTTGGCGGCCTTGATTGGGGCAGGGGGACTGGGTTCCTTTATCCTTTTGGGAATTGACCGTAATAATGCCAGTCTGATTTTGATTGGGGCACTTTCTTCTGCAGTGCTGGCCATTGCCTTTAACTTCCTACTAAAAGTGATGGAAAAAGCAAAATTGCGGACGATTATCTCTGGTTTTGCTTTGGTTACAATATTGCTCGGTCTGTCTTATAGTCCAGCTCTTTTGGCTCAAAAAGAGAAAGAAAACTTGGTTATTGCTGGGAAATTGGGTCCAGAACCAGAAATTTTGGCCAATATGTATAAGTTGCTGATTGAAGAAAATACCAGCATGACTGCGACTGTTAAACCGAATTTTGGGAAAACAAGTTTCCTCTATGAAGCTCTGAAAAAAGGCGATATTGATATTTATCCTGAATTTACTGGTACGGTGACTGAAAGTTTACTTCAGCCATCACCTAAAGTGAGTCATGAGCCAGAGCAGGTTTATCAGGTAGCGCGTGATGGCATTGCCAAACAGGATCATCTAGCCTATCTCAAACCTATGTCTTATCAAAATACCTATGCTGTAGCTGTTCCGAAAAAGATTGCTCAAGAATATGGCTTGAAGACCATTTCGGACTTGAAAAAAGTAGAAGGACAGTTGAAAGCTGGCTTTACTCTCGAGTTTAATGACCGTGAGGATGGCAATAAGGGCTTGCAATCAATGTACGGTCTCAATCTTAATGTAGCGACCATGGAGCCAGCCCTTCGCTATCAGGCAATTCAGTCAGGTGATATTCAAATCACGGACGCTTATTCGACTGATGCGGAATTGGCACGTTATGATTTACAGGTATTGGACGATGACAAGCAACTCTTCCCACCTTATCAAGGGGCTCCACTGATGAAAGAAGCTCTTCTCAAGAAACATTCAGAGTTGGAAACAGTTCTCAATAAATTGGCTGGTAAAATTACTGAAAGCCAGATGAGCCAGCTCAACTACCAAGTCGGTGTTGAAGGCAAGTCAGCAGAGCAAGTAGCCAAGGAATTTCTGCAAGAACAAGGTTTTTTGAAGAAATAGTTTGAAAATGTCAAACTCAACTTTGTTAAACGACCGTATAGAAAACTGCTCAGACAATGTTGTCTGGGCTTTTTTGGTGTCAGAATTAATGATTTTCATTTTTAAATGGAAAGAAAGAGAAAATTTTCATGATTTTACAAATTTTGCTGTAAAGACACTTGACTATTCATAAAATAGGTGTATAATGTGTTGTGAACTACTTAACAAATAAGGATTTCCAGCTCATGTCGACTAAGGATGGAAATCTTGTGTATAGACAGTTCAGTAGATATATAATAGAGCGTTGCGTCCGAAAGTCTATCCAGACACGGCTCTTTAAAAACAAAAGGAGAAATGATGCATACTTATTTGCAAAAGAAAATTGAAAATATTAAAACAACCCTAGGTGAAATGTCAGGTGGTTACCGTCGTATGGTTACGGCGATGGCTGATTTAGGATTTTCAGGAACTATGAAGGCTATCTGGGATGACCTTTTTGCCCATCGTAGTTTTGCCCAGTGGTTGTATTTGCTGGTTTTAGGAAGTTTTCCTCTCTGGCTGGAATTGATTTATGAACACCGTATTGTTGACTGGATTGGGATGATTTGTAGCCTGACTGGGATTATCTGTGTTATCTTTGTATCGGAAGGTCGAGCGAGTAATTATCTTTTTGGCTTGATTAACTCTGTTATTTACCTTATTTTGGCCCTACAGAAAGGCTTTTATGGTGAGGTGCTGACGACCCTTTACTTCACAGTCATGCAACCGATTGGACTTCTAGTTTGGATTTATCAGGCACAGTTTAAGAAGGAAAAGCAGGAGTTTGTTGCACGTAAACTGGACGGCAAGGGTTGGACAAAGTATCTTTCCATTAGTGTTCTTTGGTGGTTGGTCTTTGGGTTTATTTATCAGTCTATCGGTGCCAATCGTCCCTATCGTGATTCCATCACTGATGCGACCAATGGGGTAGGGCAAATCCTCATGACAGCTGTTTACCGTGAACAATGGATATTCTGGGCAGCTACTAATGTCTTTTCTATCTATCTCTGGTGGGGAGAAAGCCTGCAAATTCAAGGGAAATATCTAATTTATCTCATTAACAGTCTAGTTGGATGGTACCAATGGAGCAAGGCTGCAAAGAGTGCTTAAAAAGTAAAAAAGGATCGGATGATCCTTTTTTGTGTTAGAGCAAAATGAATAATACCGTAATGATAATAGCGCTCGTTATATAAACTATGTGGTGCGATATATGTTGGTTTTCTTTCTGTTTGTCATTCCAATAGGCTCCGTAGCAAATCACCCCACAGCCAACCAGCCAAAGAGATAGTACAACAAGCGGCAAAATGAAGTAGAGGATGAGAGATAAGGTCGCAAGGCTACTTCTGATAAGGAGAAGCCGATTTCCTAATTGTTAAATGAAGTGATATACTTGGAGGATATGAATCAAATCTATTTTGCTTTTCCGAGTTTAATTTTTTATCAAAATATGCTATACTGTAGCATAGAAATAAACGATCACTTAGCAATGAAGTATAGTGAGAGTTGAAAGGATTGGAAAATGGATAAACAACCGCAAATCATGGAGAAAGAACGTTTGGGGGCTTTTATAGATGCAGTTTTAGCCATCGTTATGACTATCTTGGTGCTTGAGTTGGAAAAACCAAAGACATTTGATGTACAAGGATTATGGGAGCTTCGAACAAATTTTCTCGCCTACGCCATCTCTTTTTTTTGGCTAGGAGCTATGTGGGCCAATATTCACGCTGCCTCCCACCTTATTCAAAAAATCAGTCAAAAAACGGTTTAGGCTACCATTGTTATGCTTTTTTTCTCTTCCCTCTTTCCCTATGCGACACAGCTCATAGCGACTCATTTTACGAATGGGACTATGCAGGCCTTTTACGGAGTCATCGTCCTACTGATTACTTTTTCAGTCTTATGGTATTATCGTACGCTTGAGGAGGTAAATGATGGCGCAGAAATGTATGGGTTGAATGCAGATCGCCAAAAATGGTTGACTTGGGACATTGGCATTAAGATTCTTGGATTAATCTTGTCCCTAACGATTTTCCCCGCAGGAGTTGGTATTTCAGTCTTGGTGACTCTCATTTTTATTGTCATTCCTAAACAATTTAATCCATAAAAAGTCAAAACGAGCCCTTTTGGACTCGTTTTCTGTTTAATTATAGACATGTAGGATTTCCAAATAAAACTGGATCACTTCTTGTTCGGAGTAGGACTTGCCTTTTTTCAACCACCAGCTGAGGGTTTCAATGAAATGGCTTACGACTAGGTGTTTGAGATAGGAGTGAGGAATATTGGGGTACGATTGGATTAGTTCGTCGGCTACCATTGGGTAGACATCATGTTCCAGTTCTTTTCTCAGTTGCCGGATAAAATAATCGTTTTTAGAGAGTAAGAGACTGGTTACATGGTCTTGATTTTTCTGAAAATGCAGAAAGAGGTGGGGAGGTAATCTTCGGTTGAAATAGAATGCTCTCTTTCAAAGAGGTGATGGAATAGCTAGAGGATAACCATGCTCATCATCATTAAATACAAAATGACTCCTAGAGAATTAGGTTTCCCAGGAGTTTTGTCTTATTTAATGAATTCCGCTAAATGAATATCTGGGTTGAGGGAGACTAAATAGTAGGTCACATGTGCCTCTGAATCAGACAGAGGAATGATGACTCGTTCTGTTTGAAGTGTTTCTCTATCTTTACTAAGATTGGTCGCAAAGCGAGGCAGGGTGGAGTTGTTAGCTAATTCTTCAAATTCAAAACGGCTGGATTGAACGAGGAATTTAGAAGCAGGCATTTTCTCTTGGACTAGGTCATTCCAAAAACCAATCTGATTCATCAAAAGAAAGTTGTAGCCATCAATATCTGAAAAGCTGATAGAAGTTTCTTTAGCCAAGACGTGGTCTAAAGGGACAACGATGTCCAAACTTTCTTTGAGATAAGGTAGAGAGTCAATCGAGTGTCCCTCAAAAGAAAAGGGCAAGACAGCTATATCTGTGGTATTTTCATCAATGGCTTTAAGCGCTTGGCTTGTTGAACAAATCTTATGTTTGATTTGTTTGTCAGGATAAAGACTGGTTAATGTTGGGAGGAGATTCCAGAGGGGAGCTGGAGCAACAGAGGTTACTGTAATGGTCTTGAGGCTCTGGTCGAAATCTCTCACTTCTTGAATGGCTTGTTGGCTAGTTTCTAAAATACGTCGAGCCACTTGGACAGCCCGCTCCCCTGTTTCATTCAGTGAAATCCGATTGACACTGCGTTCAAAGAGGGTGACACCAAAGTCTTCCTCTAGATGTTGCATGGAGCGAGAGAGGGAAGGAGTGGAAATCAGGAATTGTTCAGCAACTTTGGAGAGGGTTCCTAACTCCTTAAAAGCGACGAGTTGTTCGAGTTCTTCGAGGTTTAACATAGCAGGCTCCTTTTAGTTTTTGTTTTATGAAAAGTAGATTCCTTTATTGATAGTGTACAAAATTCTTGATTAGATGTAAACTAGAACCATCAAGAGAAATAAGGAGATAACAAAATGATTTACAAAACTTTAAATAACAATGTTAAAATGCCTCAATTAGGATTCGGGGTTTTCCAAACACCAATCGATGAAACCAAGCAAGCAGTTCGGGATGCTATCGAAGTTGGGTATCGCTCTTTTGATACTGCTCAGTCCTATCAAAATGAAGAAGGGGTCGGCCAAGCTATCAAAGAATCGGGTCTTCCTCGGGAAGAATTCTTCATCACCACCAAGATTTGGATTTCTAATGCGGGCTATGAAAAGGCCAAGGCTTCCATTGAAGAATCCTTGCAAAAATTGCAAACAGACTATATTGATCTTTTGCTTATTCACCAACCATTTGGGGATTACTACGGAACGTATCGTGCCATGGAAGAAGCTTATAAGGCTGGCAAGGTCCGTGCTATCGGGGTCTCTAACTTTTCACCGGATCGTTTTATCGATTTGCAGCATTTCGTAGAAATCAAACCGGCTGTCAACCAGATTGAAACCCATATCTTCCAGCAACAAAAAGTGGCTAAGAAGTATTTGGAAAAATACCAGTGCCAAATCGAGTCTTGGGGACCTTTTGCGGAAGGGCGCAATGATTTCTTTAACACGCCTCTCTTGAAGGAAATTGGAGAAAAATATGGCAAGTCCGTAGCACAAGTAGCCCTTCGTTTCCTTCTTCAAAGCGATGTGGTGGTTATTCCAAAATCCGTCCGTAAGGAACGCATGCAAGAGAATTTCAATGTGTTTGATTTTGAATTGACGGAAGAAGAAATGAAGAGCATTGAAGGATTGGACCAAGAGAAATCGCTTTTCTTCAATCATCAGGATCCAGAAACAGAAGAATTTTTCATGTCCATTGTCAATAAGTAAAAGAATATACATGACAAAAATAGAAAAACACATTTATCATTTTGAGTGGCTTTATGGTCTTTACTCCATACTTAACTAATTTTAAAGGATGATATTTTTATAGCTATTGTTTAGTTTGTGTTTCAGATTGAATAATACTGTTAAGCGAAAAATTATATATTATTAGAGATTAAGGAAAGGAGAAAAAATGTTTAAGATAAAACAAACTGCAGGACGGGATTTTCTTGGGGATTTTGCACCAGAATTTACTCATTTTAATGATGATATCCTTTTTGGGGAAAATTGGAACAATCAAGATATTGATTTGAAAAAACAACGATTGTTACAATTGTCGCATGGATGTCCTCTGGGATAACCGATCAATCTTTAGTTAATCACCTTGAAAATGCAAAGAAAAATGGTGTGTCACAAAAAGAAATTGCAGCGATTATCACTCATGTAGCTTTCTACTCAGGATGGTCTAAAGCTTGGGCAGTTTTTAATCTTGCTAAGGAAATTTGGAAAATAGATGTAGCTGATGAAAGTAGTAAAGAGGTCTATCAAGCTTCTATTTTGTTTCCAATAGGTCACGAAAATACGGAATATAAAAAATATTTCATCGGTCAATCTTATTTAGCGCCTATTGCAAATGAGGGCTTCCCAATTTTTAATGTAACTTTTGAGCCAGGATGTCGTAATCATTGGCATACTCACACTGCAAAAAAAGGTGGCAGACAAATGCTCATCTGTGTTGGGGGTGTGGGATATTACCAAGAATTTGGGAAAAAAGCTGTTAAACTTCTTCCTGGAGATCCAGTTACGATTCCTGTCACTGTTAAACATTGGCACGGAGCTAGTCAAGATTCTTGATTCTCTCATTTAGTATTTAAGATTTCAGGGGAAAAAACAAACACAAAGTGGCATGAAGCCCTATCAGATGATAATTACCTGAAGGCACAGCAATAAAATAAGGGAAAGAACTTGCCACCTATCAATAAAAAATGTATATTATAATTAGAATTTAGAAAGAGGAAGAAGTAATGAAATCAGCAGTATATACAAAGGCAGGCCAGGTTGGACTTGCTACAATTGAACGTCCGCAAATTATAGAAGCAGATGATGCTATTATCCGCATTGTCCGTACTTGCGTTTGTGGTTCGGACCTTTGGAGTTACCGTAATCCCGAAATCGAAGAAGGACATAGAAATAGCGGTCATGAGGCGATCGGGATTGTCGAAGAAGTTGGTGAGAACGTCACTACAGTAAAATCAGGTGACTTTGTCATTGCTCCGTTTACACATGGTTGTGGTCAGTGTGATGCTTGTCGTGCTGGTTTTGATGGCTCGTGTGATAATCATCCAGGAAATAACTGGTCGGGTGGTGTTCAGGCTGAGTATATCCGTTTCCACTATGCCAACTGGGCGCTGGTTAAAATTCCTGGTCAACCTTCAGATTATAGCGAAGGTATGCTAAAGTCCCTCTTGACTCTTGCTGATGTGATGCCAACAGGCTATCATGCAGCTCGTGTTGCAAATGTTCAAAAAGGTGATAAGGTTGTGGTCATTGGCGATGGGGCTGTTGGTCAATGTGCTGTCATCGCAGCTAAAATGCGTGGAGCATCGCAAATTATCCTTATGAGCCGTCATGAAGATCGTCAAAAGATGGCTCTGGAGTCAGGTGCGACAGCTGTTGTTGCAGAACGTGGTCAAGAAGGGATTGCCAAGGTAAGAGAAATTCTTGGAGGGGGAGCAGATGCAGCTCTGGAATGTGTTGGAACAGGAGCAGCGATTGATCAAGCACTTGGTGTTCTCCATAATGGAGGGCGCGTGGGTTTTGTTGGTGTACCGCACTATGAAAATCGTGCCATTGGCTCAACCTTTGGTCAAAATACAATAATCGGTGGTGGTCCAGCTTCTGTCACAACTTATGACAAACAAGTATTACTAAAAGCCGTTCTTGATGGCGATATCAACCCAGGCCGTGTCTTTACTTCAAGCTATAAATTAGAAGATATTGATCAAGCTTATAAAGATATGGATGAACGTAAGACCATTAAGTCTATGATTGTGATGGACTAAAAAAGAAAATCCTAATGGAGATTTGAGACTCTCTATTAGGATTTTTTGTCATGTTTAATTTGTGGAGTTATGGCAGAGTACTCTCTCTCAATGTCAGTCTGGTTCCCAGCATAGTCAGGCTAGGGATTTTGCGACCGTGGAGTACTTCCTTGTTAAGAATATCCATCCCTGCCCGGCCCATTTCCTCAGTATAGACCGTGATACTAGAGAGGGGGGGATATACTTGCTTGGTCAGACTAGTGTCGTTAAAGGAAATGAGGCTGACACGATCTGGTAGGCTGATTCCAGCTTCTTGGAGGGCACGGAGGGCACCGATAGCTAAACTATCACTGGCAGCAAAAAATGCTGGCGGGAGTTGGCCTCCTAAGCTCTGAATGGCCTCCTTCATCAAGTCATAGCCAGACTGGGCGGTAAAGCTTCCTTGAAAGACCAGTTCATCATGATAGATTCCTTTTGTTTGACTGTAGTTCTTAAAGTTTTCAAGTCGCTTGTCCTGAATGATTTCTTCTTGGTCGGTTGTTTCTTCAAGACCTGTTAGAATCCCGATGCGGTCCATCCCTTGGCTGAGGAAATAATCGACAACCTGTTTCATGGCAATGTAAAAATCCGTGATAATGCAGGTGTGTCCTAGCGAGAGGGTATCGCTGTCTAGAAAGACAAGAGGCTTTTGGTATTCTTCAAAGGCAGAAATCTGAGCTCGGCTAAATTTTCCGATGCAGAGAATCCCAATCACCTCCTCGCTTAATGTAAAAGGATGGTCATTAAAATAGCGCAAGATATCATAGTCTAACTCTTGGGCTCTTTTTTCTATGCCTAGGCGAATCTGGTAGTAGTAGAGGTCGTCCAGCTCCCCTTGTTCGCTGACCCATTGGATAATGGCAATCTTTTGCTTGGGTTTGTGGGACTCGCCTGTCTTGAGATGCTTGGTGTAGCCCAGCTCTTCAGCGACAGTTAAAATACGGTGTCTGGTTTCTTCTGTAACAGATAGACTCTGGTCGCGATTGAGGACACGAGATACGGTCGCGATAGAGACAGAGGCTAGCTGTGCAATGTCTTTTAAGGTAGCCATAAATCCTCCTCCTTTTAGGTTAGTATATCATGTTTTTCTGCTTTTTACCGATAGTTTAGTAAAAGTTTAGTAAAAAGGATTGACCTTGGCAAAACCCTTGGATACAATAGAAGAAAACGATTACACGTTAAGGTGACTTAACGGACAGTAAAAGGAGAAATCATATGACACAACATCTTACTGCTGAAACTCTTCGCAAAGACTTTCTTGCTGTTTTTGGTCAAGAAGCAGACCAAACTTTCTTCTCACCAGGTCGTATCAATTTGATTGGTGAACACACAGACTACAACGGTGGGCACGTTTTTCCAGCTGCTATTTCCTTGGGAACTTATGGTGCAGCTCGCAAACGTGATGACCAAGTCTTGCGTTTCTACTCAGCCAACTTTGAGGACAAGGGCATCATCGAAGTACCTTTAGCTGACCTCAAATTTGAAAAAGAGCATAACTGGACCAACTATCCAAAAGGTGTCCTTCATTTCTTGCAAGAAGCTGGACATGTGATTGACAAAGGTTTTGATTTTTATGTTTATGGGAATATCCCAAATGGTGCTGGTTTGTCTTCATCAGCATCCTTGGAACTTTTGACAGGGGTCGTGGCAGAGCATCTCTTTGATTTAAAATTAGAGCGTCTCGATTTGGTTAAAA
>CAUUIG010000038.1:0-14042 GCA_963545095.1 uncultured Streptococcus sp. | reverse complement strand
TCTTTCCCCACCTCTTGGCTAAAAAACCAGTGATTTCGTAAAACTTCTTCTCTTCCCATAAAAGCATTCCTCTTTAAACAACTCGATTTCCTTGACTATAGCACAAAACAAAAGCGCTTTCAAGACTTCCTCCATCACTCCCTAAATCCTCAGAAAAGATTCTATAATTTGTGGAAAAGTCTGAAAATAACTCCATGTTCATATAAACTGTCATTTTCAAGAAACAAGGTCATACTCTTCGAAAATCTCTTTAAACCATACTAGTGTCGCCTTGCCGTAGGTATATGTTACTGACTTCGTCAGTTCTATCTACAACCTCAAAGCAGTGCTTTGAGCAACCTGTGGCTAGCTTCCTAGTTTACTTTTTGATTTTCATTGAGTAGCAAATCTGACAAGAACCAAAAAAAACACCCCTCTGAATGTTCATTCCAGAGAGATGTTCCTTTTGTCTTAACTATTGTAAATCGATTGTCTAAAGTCATCTGAATCTTTGAGATAAGCTTTATAAATCGCTTTTTTCAGTTTTTGGACTGGGGTTTCGATAAAGGTATAGGTACGCGCAGTTGTATTGCCTGTCTTAATCTGTTTCAACTCCTCTTGGACAGCTTTCTGCATCAATTCACTTAACTTCTGACTTGTCAGACTTATTTGCTGACCTTCATATTGGATTGTCAAAGGTTTCAATTGATTGAGCCTATCCACTCTTTCCTTGATTTGTGCTTTTTTGAACTCAGCATAGCTCTTACCACTCAAAACTTTATTGAAAATGTAAGTATCAGACAACGGCTTATTTTCAGCCTCTGCTGCTTCTTTAAACTGATTTGACACATAAGGAACAAATCCTTCATAATAGCCCAAAGCAGCCGTCAATTCAAAGGCCTGTTTTCTAAAGGTGATATCCCCACTCATACCAGAGTCATTTTGACTAACACCATAAATGGTATCAAACATATCAACAGTATAGTAACCATTTGCTGCAATTTTACCTTTATCTGAAAAACCAGCAATGATATAACGATTAACCATGATATGATTGTCAATCAAACTATCAATATCTGTCAATTTTTTGGCATCTTCTAAGGTCAGAGCTTGAATCTCCTCACTCTTATGAGTTGGTTTAACTGCTGGATTACGGTAATCTACCCAAGTTCTAGGACCTGTTGAAGTGATTGGCGTTATTTTTTTGAAATAACTCATCTTGTCTTCTGCAGATAAGTTTCTACTTGCCTCTGCTTCTAGATAATCTAGAGTATAAAGAACATCAAAACTTCCCTTCATATAAGATTTCAAATCTTCTGCCGTTTTAAATCGATCAGGTGTTTTATTGTAAAATCCATTCTTATCACTCTCATCATATACAAAGTTGAGATTGAAATAAGTATCCTTTTCTGGATTATAGGAGTTTTCAAAAATACCACGCGCATAAAACTCTGCTCCTGTACCATCTCGACGACCGTGATTATTAAACAAGACCGTTCTATCTAGTAAGTGCGTCATTTCATGAGAATAAGTAGCTGAACCTCTATCATCCAGAACTCTATCTATAAAGTAACGGACACCTAATCCATTGGCCTCAGCTCCCACCTTACTTACTGGAGAATAGTAATTCATAGGAGTCATAAATTGATCAACTCCTTTATCAGCTCCACTACCAGCAGCTGATGACCAAGTGCTATCAATCTGTGCATTCGGATTACTTGTATATTTCTTCATCGTATCAATAATCAAGCGATTTGTCAGCAACTTATCACGATTTTCTGGTTTTGTTATACGATAAAGAGTATCAACATAGTTGGCTTGTTGTACAGCCGCCTTTTCAATTAAAGACTTGACTCTAGCAAGCTCAGCCTGATACTTAGTTGGATTAGACTGCGCAAGAGAAGTATCTATATAGGAACCAATGTTACCGTAAGTAATCGTCGCCATATTACTAATTACGTAAACATGTGGTTCTTTCACATTCAAAAGTCCCAAAATAGCAGCCATATTAGCATCTTGTTTACGAGGATCCTTTTCCCCAGCTGTCAACTTGCTATATAGCCCGACATACGCTGAAGGATTTTCCTTAGATGGTTTTTCAACAATCATAGCTTGGCTAGATTTTTTAAGCCAAGTATCCGCATCATCTGACGTAAAGAGTTGGCGATTGCTGTCTAAAAATTCCTTCAAGCTAGCCTTACCTGTAATGGTAGATAAATACTTTGTAAATGTTTGAGGACTATTGGTCAATTTCATCTCTTCATAAGACATGGATCCTAATTTTTTCAAACTATCCAAGGCTGTCATTGTCTTATTACCAAATGAGCTTGGATTAAAGGCCAGAATATCACGAATATTCGTGTCCCCAAATTGAATATTATAAAAACGATTGATATAAGACAGTCCCAACAAAATCTGCTCTTTGTATTGCTCAAGCTCTTGTTTGACCTTACTGCGATTTTCAGGAGTATCTCCTATAATCCCCAAAGTATGAGAGGCAATCTTTTTGAAACTTGACTCAGCTTGCGTCTTCGTCTGATCAAAGCTTTCTTGAATTGACAGTTTTTGAAGATACTCTGTGCGCAACATATCTTTGACCTCTTGGTCAGTGATATTTGGATGTGTTTTTCTGAGCAAGATTTTACGCATGGTAATATCTCGAGGATCATAGGTAGGCTCTAACTGTGCTTTTAATTTACTGTCATTTAAGAAATCTACTGACCTCGCGCTTGTGGTAAGAGCAGACACATCCACAGCATCTTCTCTCTCACTATTTGCTGGAAGGATGTGTGGTTTATCCTCCTGACTACCAACTAAAATAACTCTCGATTTCATTGGTTTTGTTATTTGACTCACTTCTTGAGGATTAATCAATTCACCAGTTTGTTCATTGATAGCGTAAGTTCTGGTAAGTGTATTCTCACCAACTTCTCCTTCAGAGGCTACCTTTTCTATGTTTTTAGCAAGTGAAGAATCATCTCTCCGCTCCTCAGTAACAGCAATCGGTTGAATTACTTTTTCCACATTACCAACTTGAATCACTTTATCTACTGCTGGATTTACTTGTCTAGTAGTGTCAGATACCGTCACCTGACCTGTTGACTTATCTAGTTGATAAGTCGTCCTAGTTTCCACCGAACCATCACGCCCTACAACCGCCACTTCCTCTTTTCTGAACTCCAAAGCAGGATTCACTTGGTAAATCGTTTTATGAGATAGTATAGTAGTTTCAACACTCGGTTTAGTTCCAACTTCTACAACTTGATCAACTTTGTTAGCTACTATTTTGACAGTTTTATTCTCAGAAATATTTCCACTTGCTTGATCTTTAGTATAGGTAGTAGTAACTTGTTCTTGTCCCTCAACACCCGAAATTTTTACTCTTGTAACACCGTAGTCTAGTGCCTCATTCTTTTCATAAATGGTTTCATAAGGAACAGCTTTGGTCTCTACTTTGGTCTGAGGAAGTTGAGTGTCTTCTTTATACTCTGGGAGAGCCTCCTGTATCTCAGGTTCACCGGAAACGCCACCCTCATAAGATGGAAGAGGTGGTTCTACTAAGGACTCACCAGAAACGCCGCCCTCATAAGATGGAAGAGACGGTTCCACCAAGGATTCGCCAGAAACGCCACCTTCATAAGATGAAAGTGTTGATTCTACTAAGGACTCACCGGAAACACCGCCTTCATAAGATGGAATCGCTGGTTCTACCAAGGATTCACCGGAAACACCGCCTTCATAAGATAGAAGAGCTGGTTCTACCAAGGATTCACCGGAAACGCCACCTTCATAAGAAGGAAGAGGTGGTTCTACTAAGGACTCACCAGAAACGCCGCCTTCATAAGAAGGAAGAGACGGTTCCACCAAGGATTCACCAGAAACGCCACCTTCATAAGATGAAAGTGTTGGTTCTACTAAGGACTCACCGGAAACGCCGCCTTCATAAGAGGGGAGAGTGGGTTGTACTTCCGGGGCTAGGCTTATGCCATTTTCTTGAGGTTCCTTCTCTTTTGTCCCGACCAAAATCACCTGAGCAACTGGTTCACGAAGCACTTCTCTCCCTACTTCATTTCGTCTTACAACACCATCGATAACCCTTACTTCTGTTAAGATTCGTTCTTGTCCCTTGGCACCTTCTATAGAAATTCTTTTTTCTCCCTTAGCCAGAGTTGGGTCAGACTGAAATTGAGTTTCAAACTCTATCTCCCCTATCCTAACTTCCAGTTCTAGCTTGTCTTCAATAACAGTTTTCATTCCTTCATCTGGTACTTTTTTATACTCAATATTCATACTTTTTTCAGAAGTTGGATTTAAAACAGGCTCAACTGCGTAAGATGGTTGAGGAGATTGCACAAGATCTTTAGTCGAGCTAAAATGAGATGTAGTCTGTGGTACAATCTTCTTAGATTGAGGTTCTGAACTTTCCTCCTTTTGAGATAATGCTGGCGACTCTACCTTATCAACAGAAAGTTCCTTACTAGCACTATCTCTTACCAAATAATATCCCGTAAATTCATATCCTTGGACTGTTTCAGGACTTGGTAAAAACTGACCTTCTACTCTCTTAACAAGGGCTGGTTGCAATTCTACCAGATTTTCTAAAGCAGAGATGGATACTCCCAAACCACCAACAGCAAAGACGCTCACAAGGAAGTAAGACGCTCCCTTTTTTCTCTTGATTAAAGTGAAGGAAAGCAATAATAATCCTGCTCCCAAGATAAACATCTCATCATTAGAAAACAGACCTGTTTCTGGTAATCTTGTAGCCAATTTTCGATAGACAAAGTAATATTCTTTTCCCTCTTTTACCTCAATCTTATTTTCTTCAAACCATTGCAACTCAGATTTCAGCTTTTCAGATAAATCCTGCTCATCCAAATAATGACTTGAAATTAGTGTTGAACTCGTTTCTGTAGCCTGTACAGGTTGAGCACCCATACCAGCAAAAAATAAACTCGTTCCTAGCAAGACCGAACAAGCTCCTATTGTATATTTCCTCAAAGAAAAACGTTGCTTTCTCTCAAATTGAAATTCTTTCATCCCATATCCTATCATTCATTATTACTGTATATTTAGTATATCAGAAATAGTTTGTATTCACAAATCTTTCTAGTTATTCCCTTATCATTCCAAGTTGAGGGAGACAACATACAATAATTTTTATTTAAATGTATATCAATGTTCTTTGCTCTTCTTAACAAAAGCAATACAAAAAGAGCCTGTTGCCAAGCTCTTTGTACTCAATGAAAATCAAAGAGCAAACTAGGAAACTAGCCGCAGGCTGTACTTGAGTACGGCAAGGCGACGCTGACGTGGTTTGAATTTGATTTTCGAAGAGTATTAGTCTATTATTTCTTCTCAGCACGGAGGGCTGACAAGATTTGTGTACGGATATCATCCACACCATTTGGCGTATTTGGTAAAAAGATGGTTTGATTTCCTTTAGAAGCAAAGGTATTCAGGGTATCCAAATACTGGTTAGTCAAAAGAATAGACATGATTTGCTCTTCTGTCATACCAACATTGGCTTCCTTGAGTTCTGTGATAGACTCTGCCAATCCATCCACAATCGCCTTACGTTGTTGGGCAATCCCCACACCATGGAGGCGATCTTTTTCTGCTTCGGCTTCAGCTGCAGTGACAATTTTAATCTTGTCAGCTTCTGCCAATTCTTGCGCTGCGACCCGCTTACGTTGCGCCGCATTGATTTCATTCATGGATTGCTTAACTTCTGCATCTGGTTCGACCTTGGTAATCAAGGTTTTCACGATAATATAACCGTAAGTTGTCATTTCTTCTGCTACTTGGTGTTGAACTTCAAGGGCAATCTCATCTTTTTTCTCAAATAATTCATCCAAGGTTAATTTTGGAACAGAAGAGCGAAGAGCGTCTTCGATATAAGATTTAATCTGAGATTCTGGACGCATGAGTTTATAGTAGGCATCTGTCACGCTCTGTTCATTGACACGGTACTGAGTCGCCACATTCATCATAACGAACACATTGTCCTTGGTCTTAGTCTCAACCACAATATCACTTTGCAACAAGCGCAACTGAATCCGCGCTGCAATCGAGTCAATCCCAAAAGGCAATCGAATATGAATACCACTATTGGCAACCTTTTGGTATTTCCCAAAGCGTTCAATAATCGCCACCGACTGCTGACGAACCACATAAACTGTACTCAGTGTGACTATCAGCAATAGGAGCACACAAACCACCACAAAAATCATCAAAAATGTTGCCATTATCGTGACCTCCATTATTATTTTTTCCTGTATTATAGCACATTTAAAGAAGGCTGTGCAGTTTTTACTGCGATTTTTCCTGAAATGTCAATAATTAGAGGTGAAACTACATTTCAAGTTAATAATCGCTTTTTTTCATTACATTAACTTCTGTAGAATCTATATCCATAGTCCGAGAATGACTTGCCTTAACTTTTCCCTCGTGCTATACTATTTATTGAAATGAATAAATAGGAGATATTTCATGAAAACAGCAAAAACTACTGTTACAATCCTTTCTGCACTTGCTTCTGTCGTCTTATTAGCTAGTTGTGCAACAAAGTCTACAGAAACACAGACAAGCAATAATAGCTCATCTGATAATCAAATTACAATGACATATGACCAACTACGGTCAAGAGAAAACACCATGTCAACTCTTTGGTACCAAAAATCAGCTGAAACTAAAGCTTTATACATACAGGGTTATAACGTTGCAACAAAGCACCTAAAAGAATTACTCAAAACAGAATCAGACAAACCTTACTCTATTGTTTTAGACTTGGATGAAACTGTCCTAGATAATAGCCCTTATCAAGTGCAAAATGTCAAAGATGGTACAGCATTCACACCCGAAAATTGGGATGTTTGGGTTCAAAAAGCTGCAGCAAAAGCCGTCCCAGGTGCAAAAGATTTTCTTCAGTTTGCTGATCAAAACGGTGTCCAAATCTACTATATTTCTGACCGCTCAGCTAATCAAGTAGATGCTACCATTAAAAATCTTGAAAGTGAAGGAATTCCTGTTCAAGGACGTGATCATCTCATGTTCTTAGAAAGCGGTGTAAAATCCAAAGAAGGTCGTCGCCAAAAAGTTCAAGAAAAAACAAATCTTATCTTATTGTTTGGTGATAACCTCGTAGACTTTGCAGATTTTTCTAAGACTTCTGAATCTGACCGTGATAAACAACTTGAAGAATTGCAAAAAGAATTCGGTGAAAAATTCATCATCTTCCCAAATCCAATGTACGGATCATGGGAATCAGCTGTATACGCTGGTAATAAACTAGATGCTAAAGGTCAAGTAGAAGAACGCCAAAAAGCCTTGCAAGGTTTTGATAAATAAAACAAATAAGCTGATTCTATATAAACTAAGGCTAACTTACAATCTTCAAAAAGTGGATAGGAAGGAATTCTGATAATCAGAAAACTTTCCTATCCACTTTTATGATTGATATAACATCAAGCTTTTATACATCTGATACTATACGTTTTCTGACTTTAAAGACTTTTTGCCTATCCCCAATATTTAAAGCATTAAGTGAGGTTGATGAGCTAAATTTATTGTGGTATACTATTTTTGTCATCGGTTACCGATTACGTTCCTTACGGTTCGTGAGAGGAGGTGAAACTAATGAGCCTTATCATAGAGCTCGCTCTTACTATTATAGCGGACGTCATAGCAGGGATTATCTTGTATTTCGTCTGCAGATGGCTAGATAGTAAGGAGTAGACCGAGTGACTAGCCTATCAACACCCGTTAAATCTCTAAGATACATCAAAAAAGCCCTTAACTATCGCACTAGTTAGGGGCTTTGGTGTTCTAATGAACCTTATCAACTAACTACATTCTAGCATATAAGCCCAGATATTTCAAGAGTTTTATTTATTTTTTACAGTTCTGAAAGGTCTATAATGAAGTTTGCCATTTATTACCCAAAAACCGACCAGCTCCTATGAACTAGTCGGTTTTTCATCAATGCGCCAACATTTCTTGGGCGATTTCTTGGCCAGATAGGTTATCTGGATAGTAGGTTGGCCAATTATCCATTTCTTCAAATAGAGCTTCTTGGCTTGTGCCTCCAAAGAAGATATGGAAATGTTCTGCCTTAACTGGGGCGATATTGTGGTCACTAAACTGAACATACTTGAATTGTCCAGCATCCGCATCTGTCGCTTCAAAGAGGAAGCGCACGCCACGATTGCCTTTCTTGTAAGTCAAGATTTTCTTACCAACATACTTGTAGGTGAATTTCTTACTTTGTCCACCTTGAACAAATTCCATAGTATTATCAGTAATGTTGATCTTAGTGACATCTGTCTGATAGCCTTTTGTATAGTAGGCCTTGTACTCAGCCTGGGTCATTTTACCAGTCAACTTAGCCTTGTAGTCAAATACTTGATCAAACGTACCATCTTCAAGGAAAGGATAAACGGATTGCCAGTTACCTACATAGTCACTCAAGGTGCGGTCCTTGACAGCTGCATCCTCAAAGTAACCATTTTGAACTGTCTTCGTATCCTCTGCTTTTTCAGGCTCGATTGCTGGGCCTTCTTGGTCTGTTGTTTGTTTCAAAGCCTTGAGGTTTTTCTCCATGATAGAGATATAATTTTCTCCAGCCTTGGTATCCTCTTCTGTCAGACTTTCTAAAGGATTGAGGACATCTGTTTTGACACCTGCCTCTTTTGAAAGTGTATTAGCAAGGGCTTGTGAAGCATTTTCTTCAAAGTAGATATAGGCAATTTTATTTTTCTTGACATACTCTGTCAATTCTGCCAAGCGAGCTGCTGATGGCTCTGCATCTGGAGAGAGGCCTGAGATTGCGACTTGTTTGAGTCCATAGTCCAAGGCAAGATAGTTAAAGGCTGCGTGCTGAGTCACAAAGCTCTTTTGTTTGGCTTGAGACAAGCCTTCTGCATAAGCCTTATCCAAGGCTTGTAATTTTTCGATATAGGCAGCAGCATTCTTCTCAAAGGTCTCTTTTTTATCAGGATAATCTGATGATAAGCTGTCACGAATATGCTCTACAAGTTTGATGGCACGGACTGGTGACAACCAAACATGGGGGTCAAACTCATGGTGATGGCCTTCTTCGCCATGGTCATGGTCTCCCTCTTCTTCCTCACCACCTGGCAAAAGCAACATATCGCCAGTCGCCTTGATGGTTTTCACCTTTTTCTTATCCAAAGTATCTAGCAATTTAGGGACCCATGTTTCCATGTTTTCATTTTCATAAACGAAGGTATCTGCGTCTTGGATTTTGGCAACTGCCTTGGCAGACGGTTCATATTCATGGGGTTCTGTACCAGCACCGATGAGGAGTTCTACATTAGCAGTATCTCCTGCGACTTGCTTGGTAAATTCATAGACAGGGTAAAAGGTTGTCACGATATTTAGTTTGCCATCTGCCTGCTTTTGATTGGAACAAGCCACTAAAAACAAGGCACATAAACTGGCTAGCAATAAGCTAATTTTTTTCATCTTAGTCTCCTATTTGATAAAACGTCTTACTAAACTGATGAATAAAAAGACAGTTACAAAAATAATGGTAATACTTGCGCTTGCAGGTGTTTCTGCATAGTAGGAAATGTAAAGTCCTGCCACCATTCCCAAAAATCCAATAGCACTGGCTAGCAACATAACCGATTTAAAGTTTTTCCCCAGACGCAGGGCAATACTAGCTGGCAAGACCATAATGGTCGACACCAAAAGAGCTCCTGCTGCTGGAATCATAAGAGCAATAGCCACCCCTGTCACCATGTTAAAAAGAATAGACATAGTACGAACAGGTAAGCCATCCACAAAGGCTGTATCCTCATCGAAGGTCAAGATATACATTGGACGAAGGAATAGGAAGGTCAAAATCAAAACAACCGCCGCAATGACAAAGAGGGAAATGACCTGCTCTTCGCTGATAGTCACAATCGAACCAAAAAGATACTGGTCCAAACTCATAGAACTAGAGCTTTTACCCTTGCTCATGACAATCAGAGAAACAGCCAGACCTGTTGACATGAGGATAGCTGTCCCGATTTCCATAAAGCTCTTGTAAACCGTACGGAGATACTCCAAAAAGACCGCTGCAATCAAGACAATGGCAATCGTAGAAACAGTCGGAGAAATCCCTAGTACCAGACCAAAGGCTACACCCGAAAGTGAGACGTGGCTGAGGGTATCACTCATCAAACTCTGACGACGCAAGATAAGGAAGGTTCCAAGAACTGGCGAGAAAAGACTCATAGCAATAACCGCCAGAAAGGCACGCTGCATAAAGTCATAAGATAATAAACTAAGCATGACCCACCTCCTGATCATTCTCATGAACGTTGAAACAACGCCATGGCGAGTCTTGGTTACGGACTAGATGAATATTGCGGTCCGCATAGTCCTTAACTTCTTCAGGGTCATGGGTAATCATCAAAACAGCCTTGCCATGATGATGGGCGCTATGGTGCATGAGTTCGTAAAATTCATTTTTACTTCCTGCATCCATCCCCGTTGTCGGCTCATCTAGGATAAACACATCAGGGTCAGAAGCAAACATACGTGCAATCACCGCTCGCTGCTTTTGTCCCCCAGATAGAGACCCCAAGCGTTTGTCTCGGTGTTCCCACATACCAACTGAGTCCAGACTAGCCTTGATATGCTCCTCATCATGAGCATTCAAGCGACGGAACCAGCCTTTTCGCGGATAGCGACCCGACTTGACAAATTCATAAACCGTACTTGGAAAACCTGCATTAAAACTGGCAATCTGTTGAGGAAGATAGGCTATTCTCAATTTCTTACCCTGCGTATTTGTCTTTGAAATGGTTACCTTACCAATGCGTGGTTGGAGGATTCCAAGACTGGCCTTAATCAGTGTCGTCTTAGCTGCCCCATTCTCCCCTGTCAAGGTCACAAATTCCCCACTATCAACACTATAATTGATATGTTCAAGAACAGGCTCCTTATCATAATAGAAGGATAAATCCTCTACCGTAATATATCTCATTATTTGATTTCTCCTACTAAAGCAGTCAAAAACCGCTGAATCACTTTTTGTTCATTTGGAGTAAACTGAGTCGCCACTTGTTCATAGGTTAAAAGTGTATGCTCATGGTGATGATGGTGCTCCTCAGCGATTGGACGAGCCAAATCAGTCAACTGATAAAAAATCACACGCGCATCCTTAGGATCTTTAGACGTTTCCAACATTCCTTCCTTGACCAAAGACTTAATGGCCTTGGTAACTGCCGCCTGACTGATATTAAGGCGACGCGCCAATTCTGAATTTGTTAAAGATTCCTCTGACAAGAGCATGAGGATATGCTCCTGGGTATTGGTCAGAGCCACCTCACTAGTGCAATGACCTATTAGGATTTCATGCTGATTTTCAGACTTCAAGATAACCTCATTCAAAAAAGTATCAATTTCCTGCGCAAGCTGTCTCATGTGTTACTCCTTTCTTAACTATCACTTTTAGATAAAAGTATCGATAGTTACTGATTCTTTACTGGTTAATTATATCACAAACCAAAAAAGAGTCAAGAAAAAACGTGAAAACTAGTTTCATTCTTGAACTCTTCTATATTATCTATTGAAATTCCTTGACATTTCCATCATAAGTCGCCCAGTCTTTACTGAAAAAGCGCTCATTAAGATGGTAAGTAGGAGCTGGTGTGGGATTAGATAGGAAAGGATCAACAGCCTTGTCAAAAGCCAACCACCCCATCCAACCAAGATGGATGGTATCCTTCATAAAGAAAGGCTCCCCGCCATCCTTAGAAAAATCTGCTATATTAGTGAAACCTTGACTTTCTAACTGGAAGCGAATCTTTTGTACTGTTTGTTGATACATATCCTCATCTAATCCTGTGAAATCCATCCATTTTTTATTTACGGGAGGAATCACAAACATTACATTGACCTTTGACTTGGCAAACTGATTTAAAACTAACTGCAAGTCATTGTACTCAGAAGATTTAAGGTAATTATAACTAGTCTGTGATCCTTTTAACTTTTTCAAATAATCTCTGATTTGTGTATCATAGAAGTGATTATCTATACCAAATTCATTATTGGAAGTATTTTTTTCAGCATCTGCTTTAATAACATCTTCTATATCTTGATAAGAAAACTGTTCTGGAATAGTATTCAAATATTTATCAACATGTTCTTTATATTTCAACCACTGTCTGATTGAGAACTGTCCAAAAAAATTTGCTTGTTTCTGATTGATTAGAGCGCTAATCTTTATACGAATATGATCAAACTCTGAAAGAGACTCATTATTAGCAATTTTTTGTATTATATCTTTCATTGATACATTTGGAAACTGTTTTAATAATCTCTTAGATGCATGCTGACTACTAATATCTCCTGATTGATTTTCTAAAAAGGAAGTTAATTGGTCACTATTAAAATACGATTGAAATACTGCAGATTCATAATCATTTTCTGTAAACCATTGGGGAGATATAACAAATACGGCTTGCTTATTCTCTATTTCTGGCAACATCTGTTGCATTCCAAAATACTGGTTTAGCGATGCAGCTCCACTCTGTCCTAAAAGATAAGGACGATAGGAGCGATTGTATTTCTCAGCCAATACTGCAGGATGAGCACCATCAAAACGAAGCCACTCACTTGAACCAAAGAAAGGTATAAATCGGATAGAAGTATCAGACAAAGCTTTTAATTTTTGATTTCGTTCTCTAAAACTTTCTGCAGTAACAGAAGCTGCCGAATGCTTTTCAGATACAATGTCATGTCTAATACTTGCAGGATAACAGCATATAACCAAAATAACCAACAAACCAGCTATCAAGACCGGTCCGAAGATCATCCATAAGCGTTTAAGCATTTTGTAGCTCCACAATACCAGCTATGATTTTATTAGCTGTATTCCAGTCGTCGCGACCAAACTCTGTTACAGGGACACGAATGTCAAAACGGTTTTCAATCTCCACAATCAACTCAACCGTTCCCATACTATCCAAGACACCTGCGTCAAAAAGATCTTCATCCATCATGTCAGAAACATCTTCCATAAACAACTCATCAATAATTTCGATAACTTCTGATTTGATATCCATATTTTATTTCCTTTTATTTTTTAAACCATAAATCATTCAAAAATCCAGAAAAGATTAAGAATGACAGCATGACGACATGGAAGGTAACAACCATGCCAAGCAACTGAATCCAGCGATTCTCAGGTAGAGCAGTCTTCCCTGCTTTTTTCCGTTCCTTATTGAGCGTTTTTTTCTTGCGAATCCAAGCGTCATTGATGACTAAGCCCAATCCATGAAGGAGTCCATAGGCGATATAGTACCAGGTCACACCATGCCAAAATCCCATAATCAGCATATTTACAATGTAGGCCACACTTGAGGTTACATTACGATTTTTAAAGACCTTCTTTCTGGTCAATACCATGACCATCCGCATAAAGACAAAGTCACGGAACCAGAAAGAGAGACTCATGTGCCAACGATTCCAAAATTCCTTCAAATCTCTTGATAAAAAGGGCTTGTTAAAGTTGATGGGACTACGGATTCCCATTAAATTTGAGATGGCTAAGGCAAACATAGAGTAACCTGCAAAGTCAAAGAAGAGCTCCAGACCAAAGGTATACATAACCGCTAAAGCATAGAGGTTAAAGAAACCACCTGACTGCAGGGCTAGATTCTTCAGAGGAGGGAGTAAGGTCTCTCCTAAAATATGAGCTAGGATGAACTTGTATAGAAAGCCAAGCATGATATACTTGACAGACTCCTCTAGCATATCCATCAACTCATCCCGCTCAGGAATAGTCTGATAATTTTCATTAAAACGTTTAAAGCGATCGATTGGGCCACTCGAAAAAGTCGGCATAAAGAGAAGGAAACGGAGGAATTCCCAGAGGGTAAAATTCTTAATCACTCCATCTCTCAGCTCGATGATAATCCCAACCGAACGAAACGTCAGATAAGAAATTCCCAAAAACCCAAACAAAGACTGCGTTCCATCGATAGCTGGTTGCACCTTGACAAAGATAATCGGAAGGAGGGACAGAAAACTAACTAGGTAGAAGA
>CAUUIG010000037.1:0-14189 GCA_963545095.1 uncultured Streptococcus sp. | reverse complement strand
CCAAAGACATCTCGATAGAGCATTCCTGTTCGTAAACTCTCTGCGTCTCCTCCTAATTGCTCTACCAACTCGTAGGCAAAGGCAAGGGCTGTTGAGGGGCCTCGACTGGTTGTCAATTGCCCATCTACCACTACTGTTTCCTTGACGTAGTTACCATCAAGGATTTGATCTTGAACACCGTCATAACAAGTGTATTCCTTGTTTTTCAATAGCCCTGCTTGATTGAGAGCAATTGGTGCCGCACAAATGGCTGCCAGTTTCTTCCTTTCTTGCTCGAAGTTTTGCAACTCTTGAATCAAGGCCTGATTATCGCGCAAATGTGCAGATCCAGGCATCCCTCCAGGAAGGACAATCATATCATAGTCTGATAAATCTCCATCAAAGACACGATCTGCTCTTACTTGGATTGCATGCGAACCCGTCACTTGCTCCTCAAATCCTACCATATCACAAGTGATATTTGCACGACGCAAGACATCTACAACTGTCAAAGCTTCAATTTCTTCAAAGCCCTGAGCCAACATAACTGCTACTTTAACCATGATTTTCTCCTTATTTGATTCGTTTTAATACAACCTTTTTCCGCTTGAATGGGACTTTTCCACTCTTTTCTTCAGCTAGATTAGTCTGGTAACTCATTGATAAAAGCAAGCCAACACCAATCAAGTTACTGATAATAGCCGATCCCCCTTGAGAAATGAATGGCAAGGGAATCCCAGTCAAGGGAAGCAAGCCCGTTACAGCACCGATATTCTCAAAAATATGAAAGAGTAACATCATAATCAAACCTGTGGAAATATAGGTGTAGAATTGGTTATTTGATTTAAGAGTAATCTTCAACATACGGTAAATCAGCATGAGATAAAGGGCGATAACAAGGACAGAGCCAATAAAGCCAAAATCTTCTGCAATGACCGTGAAAATCATATCCGACTCTCGAACTGGAATAAGCAGATTCGAAGCATTAAAACCTTGACCAAATAAGCCACCACTCCCAATAGCAATCTGCCCTTGAGCCTGCTGGTAAGTGGTTGTTTGGGCAAAATCAAACGGATTGAGCCAAGCCAAAATACGATTGATTTGGTAGGTCGGCATCCCAAGTTTATGGAGAAAAGCCCGGCCGTCCTTGCTGATAAAGATTGCTAGAAAACCAGCAATTCCTGTTACAGCAGTCACAAATACCGGAATAATAATTTTCCAAGAAACTCCTGATAGTAAGACGATTCCTGAGAAAATAGCCACAAAAACCAAGGCCGTCCCCAAGTCACTTTGAAGTGCCAAAAGAACTAATACTGGAATGGTAAAGAGAATCATCCAGAAAATCAACAAAAAGTCCAGCGGAACTGTGCGTTTCCATTCCTTATGTTTTTTTGTAAATTGGACAATGACACGGGCCAACATGAGGATATAGGATATCTTCATAAATTCTGACGGCTGGAATAAAGTAATACCATTTATCGATACCCAGTTTTTGGCACCCGTTGATGCCACTAAGCTTGGATTATAAAAAACAATCGGCAAGACCATAAGTCCCAAGCCTAAAATATATAGAAAAGGAGTCACTTTCCAAAGAAATTCTGTATTAAAGAGCATGACCACAAAACCAATCACAAGCCCCAAGACAATCCAGGCAACCTGCTGCCCTAAAATGGGCAGAATATTATTTGGATAATCATGACTAACGGCTATATAAATAGCCACCACGCCGATAACCAGTAGAAAAAATACTGGCAAGAGCAAACTATAATCGACTCTAGAGTCGAGAGAACGTTTCATATATACTAACCTTATACTTTCATACAATACTATTTATCAAAGTTCATTTAAAAATTTATCAATAGCTTCATTAACTTCAGACCGAGAGAGGGTTTTAACAGTCGCTTCTTTTGCGAGAGATGCCACTATTTGTTTGCCATATCTCTTTCCGACAATTCTCCTATCCAAAATAAGAGTTAAGGAACGTTGGTGTTCGCGTCTCATACTTCTTCCCAAAGCCTGCTTTAAACGAATAATGGCCATTGGCAACTGATAATCATAAAAGGCATTTTTCCCTTCTTGATTCAGTTCTTGATTAATCTTTTTCGTCAAGGGCTCTTGAGGATTTTGGAAAGGAAGTCTTGGTACAACTTGAATCACAAAAGGATGGCTTGAAAAATCAACTCCTTCCCAGAAACTTGCTGCACCAAGCAAGATTTGTTGTTCTCCTTTTTCAAAGCGTTTCTTCAGTTGATGAACATCCCCATTTTTATACTGGGCCAGATGGCTAACTGGAAGTAAATCCGATACTGCTAGAAGCATGTCTTTAGCAGTAAAGAGAACTAAAATCGGTTGTTGGAAAGCTTGAATTTCTACTAGTAAATCAGCTACCTCTTTGGCGTAAACTTCTAAGGAGGTTTCTGTTACCAGAGGGAAATCTTTGACCAAGACCACTTCTTGATCCTGCTTTCTACGAGATTCAATCTTGATAAATTTGGCTTCAGGATAGCCTAAAAGATCTGCCAAAGAAACTCTCTGACTAATCTCAAGAGTAGCCGATACTCCCAAGACTTGACAACTCTCAGGAAGTAAAGAGGATAGAAGAATGCGTCCTGATTTCGTAGAAGAAATCTGAATTTTCTTTTGACTCGTTTCAGTAAATTCAAGCCAGTAATCACCTTCAGCTGTAAAATAGGGAACCAGCTCCTCAAAGCCTTCTAATTCTAATTCTGAAAAATACTGATGGAGATTAGCAAGAGAATCTAAGATATTTTTCCTAGATTTGCCAGACTGAAATTGTTCTATCAAGTAGCGGCACTCAAAGCGAATACTTTCTATTATTCGTTGCTGGACCTTATTTTGCTCCTCCAGTAAAGCCTTATCAACTAAATCAATAATAGACTGGATATCGTAGGTCTCTTGAAGCAGATTTTCTAGAGCCAACAAAACTTTTTGGACTTCATCAATAATCAATAAACGGTCACTAACAAATTCAGGATTATCTTCAAGTCTAGTTACAAGATAGGCATGATTGGTCACTAAAAGCTTGCAGGTTTGTGCCCTTTCTTGACTACGTTTCCAAAAATCTTCCGTCACAAATAAGCTCTTGGATGATAAATTCCCATCATGACGAAGATCTGTTAGAAAATGTTGGTAACGGTAGAGTTGCCCAATTTCATCCAAATCTCCTGTCTCTGTCTCAGTCAGCCAGACCAAGAGTTGCATTTTAAAACGTCTAAATAAGCGATTTTCATCATTTTCCTGCAAGGAACGATAAAAGGCATCCAACTTCAGATAATTGTGTGGCCCCTTTAAACTATAAATATCTATATGGAACACTTCCTTGAGACGTTTACCTTCTTCTTCCATGATTTGATTTTGAAGAATCTTTGTCGGAACGCTAAGGACAATCTGACGATTTTCCACTTGGGATAAAGCAGGTAAGAGATAGCCATAGGTTTTCCCAATCCCTGTCGGTGCTTGAATTAAAGAGACAGGCTCATCTTTCAATAGCAAGCCAACCTCTTTAGCAAAACTTTCTTGTTCCTCCCTCACTTCAAGGTTCAATAGAGAAATATTTTTAGAAAAATCTTGGGATAGTTTTCGTGGATCCAGGGGAGCTCCAGTTTTCTTGAAATATAGCCCTTGAACTTCAACCAAGTCTGGAGAACTCAGGATAGATTGGCCGCGATAAATTTCTTCAATAACTAGGTAGGACTCATATAAGAGAGCGTCAGCCATTTCCAGCAAGCGTTCCAAGAGACCTTTAGGAAGCTGGGCCATCTTTTTTCGTAGAAATAAGAGTAATTCCGCAGTAGCTTGGGCATCTGAAAGGGCTGTGTGAGCGTGCTTAAGAGGAATTCCTAATTCTCGACACAATATCGGCAAGCTATATTTTTCCAGTTTAGGGAAAAAGACTTGAGCCAATTCGACCGTGTCAACACGAGGATTTTTTAGTTCATAGCCTTCAAAAAATAAATTTTCCGCCAAGAGATTGGCATCAAACTGAACATTATGGGCTACAAAAATCCCATCCTCCACCAAGTCAAAGATTTTTCTGGCAACTTGCGAAAAATCAGGTGCTTGCGCCAGACGTTGGTCTGTCAATCCTGTCAGTTCTTTGATATGAGCATCCAAGGGTTCATGTGGATTGACATCCGTCGTATAGTGATCGACGATTTTTCCGTCCTCAATCACAACAATTCCCACTTGGATAATTTTAGCCTTACTACCTGTGCTAGTTGCCTCTAAATCCACCACAACATAGCGATTACCAATCGTTTTCATTATAAAAAATTATACCAAAAAAAGGGCCATTTGGCACCTGCAAACATAGGATAATTTTCAAACTCAAGAAGCTTACTTTTCTTAAAAATCTCAGCAAACAGAGCATCCTAGCCTACTGATTTTTTAAAAATGGTGAATAAATAAGAAAAATTGAGAGAAGAAATGTTTGCCTCTTCCCTCTCTCAACGAATCATTTACTTTATTTAACCATGTCAGGATCGTAATCATAGAATCCTGTATCAAGGAAACGGTTTTTAGGGTGTAACTTGCGCACTTCTTCATCTAGCAAGAAGGCTTGGTCATGGCTAAAGTTACCCTCTTGAATCAAGCTACGCGCTTGGATAAAGAGTTTTGCAATCTCAACAAAGTTCTGACCAGGTGTATAGAGACCTTCTAATTTCCAGTGAGTAAAACCATGCTCTACCAATTCTGTCAATTTGGTCATCAAATCAAGATCATTGTTTGCAAAAATGTGGGTACCATGATTGTCTTCAAAAATGGAATAGTGACTCTCTGGGTCACTTGGCTCAGCCAAGAAGAGGTCACGCTTGCGCGTCTTTTCATCATCGATGTGCGTAAAGTTATAGTAATTTTGCAAGAGCGGACGTTTAGAATGATGGATAACGCTAGCTCCGTAAACCAAAACTTCAGCAGGAATTTCCAAAATCTCTGGCATTTTGAAAAGTTCAGCTGATGGAATTTCACGCGCCAAAACAGCCTCAGATGCACCAGCCTTTTGTCCCCAGAAGTTAATCTGGCGACTGCTAGTTACCATAGTCGAAGCATCGTAGATGGTCTTAAAGGAATAACCATCGCGATTGACCACATAAAAGACACCTGCATCCCCAATCGTAATGTAGTCTGTCTTGATTTCTTCCAAGAAGTCTAAGAAAGGCTTGATACGGTCCATCATATCTTGGTGCATGAGGGCATTGACCGCAACGATCAATTCCTTACCAGTATCATGAACCAGCTTAGCGATTTCACGCAATTGGTCATGACTAAAGGTTGTTGGCAGACGAAGGCCAAAATCTTTCTCACCGACATAGATACGGTCTACGCCAGCTTCGAGCAGTTGTTCAACTTGTTCAATACTTTCAGCAGTTGCTGTAATGATAATCTTTTCCATAAGAAAAATTATACCACATTTCTCAAAAATCAGCTATTCTTTGAAAATGAAAAGGTACTTTATTCTTTTTGTAACCTTTCTGTAATAATTCTCTGCTGAAAAAATGATAAAATAGGTATGTACTGTTAAGGAGAGAATCATGCCCGTAAGAAAATTACAATCCTATGAGGTAGACTATCAAGAAGAATTAAACCAGCAACTTCCTCATTATCAAGCTTATACACCTGAAGTGCAATCTGATGCCAATCTCAAGGAAATCCTATTTTTTGTTAATATTGCTGTTTTTTGTATCTGTATTGCTATCTTTAGTTTTATCTTTTTAGCATTAAAATTATCACCTGCTCTTGCCTTTACCGCAGCAATCGGATCCAGCTTACTTGTCTTAAAAGTTCAACGATCTATTATCAAACGAAAACGTAGAAGATAAATCCAAAATATCGCCCCGTCTGGAGCGATATTTTTATTTTTTCTTTTTAGATGGTGTGTGGATAGCAATCTTTACTTCAAAGATTGTTCCCTTGGGTTTATTATCTTTAACAGTAATGGTTCCTTTAAGCGCATCTACAATTTGCTTGGCCAGAGATAATCCTAAACCAAAACCACCTTTTTGTCGGGTTCTAGCCTTGTCCACTCGATAAAAACGATCAAAAATTTTCTTCTTATCTTCTGTCGAAATACCGACTCCATTATCAGAAACCAGTAAATACAGATTGCGATCGGTCGCCGAGATAAGAAAATCAATTTCACCATCCTCTTCAGTATACTTGACAGCATTATCAAATAGGATAGTCATCAACTGCTTCAAGAGAAGCTGGTCTGTGACAATCGTGCGATGGATCCGATTTTCAAAACGGAAGACACGGTCATTTTCCGAAGCAATCATCTCATAGTTTGTGAAAGTCGTGTTAAAAAAGCTAGTTGGAACTTCTGCAAGTTCCGGCTTAATCCCATCATCTCTACGAGCTAAATTCAACAAGTTTGTCGTCAAAAACCGCATATTTCTGACTTCTTCCAAACTCGATGCAATGCTTTCACTCACATCCATAATGGTAGCTTCTGGCTTACGAAAAAGAGTCTCTAAGCGATTTTGCAAAACTGCAAGTGGAGTTCGTAACTCATGACTAGCATTTTCCACAAAGGACTGTTGCTTCTGCATACTCTCAAGCAAGGGCCGAACACTGACCCTAGCTAGATAGAGACTGGCAAGTAAAGACAAAATCCAGAAACTTGCCATCACAATCACAATCAATTTCTCATGCTTTTGACTGGCTTGCTCCAACTGACTGGTATTAATCAAGACAGCCGCATACTTGATATTGGTTGAAACCGAACTGATATTCGTTTCCATCAAGATCATGCGATAGATTTCTTCTTGTCCATAGCTATTAAAAACCTGAATCTGGTAGATATGGCCTAGTTCTTTCTTTTCTAACTTAATCTTATCCAATCCCAAAAATCGATTTCCAGAAAGGAGTTGGGTAAAATTCTTATCAAAAAGAATTACCTCCGTATTGGAACTGACATTGGGTTTTATCTCAGTCTTACTAGAATCTGTAGCGGCATTCTCTAAATCTTTAATCTCTTCTGTTGCCCTATTTACAGCAAGCTGAATAACTGCCTGAGGATTTTCACTCAGTCCATGAAGCTTATCATCCACCGAAGTATAGAGACTCGAATGCATGACCTGCAAAATAATCAGAGTCATTGTAGAGAAAATCAGAGTGAAGACACCAAAGTTGCGAATAAAATAACTAAAATCATCCGCATACCATGTTTTTTTTAGTTTACTGAACATCTTTTAAAATATACCCAACACTGCGCAAGGTTTGCAAATTCTCTGCAAAAGTGGTTCCTTTTAATTTCTTACGGACTTTTGAAACATAAACTTCGACAACTGAAATCGTTGTGTCACTATCAAATCCCCATAGACGATCAAAAATCTGAGTCTTAGGCAAAATCACATTTTGATTTTGAAGGAAATAAACTAATAAATCGAACTCTTTCCCCAGCAATTCGACAGGAGTATCTTCGACTTTAACGGTATTGGTTGACAAATTGATGAGAATATCTCCATAAGATAGCGTGTTTTCATTAAACTTACCTGAACGTTTGAGAAGGGCTTGAATCCGCATTTTGAGTTCTTCTAGGTAGAAGGGTTTAGTCAGATAATCATCCGCTCCCAGTTCAAATCCATGTCCCTTGTCATCCAAACTTTCCTTGGCAGTCATGATCAGAACTGGAGTCGTAATTCCCTTTTCACGCAATTCTTTCAAGACTTGGAAGCCATTTTTTTCAGGCAACATCAAATCGAGCAAAATCAAGTCATAGACGCCACTTTCAGCTTCGTAGAGACCTTCTTCTCCATCAAACACCTGCATGACATCCGCAAAATCGTCTAAAAAGTCAAATACTGAATTTGACAGGCCTAGGTCATCCTCAACCAATAAGATTTTTATCATGAGAAACTCCTCCTTATTAAAACCATTATACCAAATTTGCCTTAAAAAAAACTCAACTCTCTGCATTTTACATGAGATAGCTGAGTTTTATTTTGATTATTTAGTTCCGTATTGAAGAACAACTGCTTCCACTGCAACTTTTTCACGGTTAATCAAGGCAACACGCGCTGCAATTTCCTTGATTCCCATACCGATATTACGGCTAAGAGCAAGGTCAGAAAGCTGTGGTTCAAAGAATTCCTTGTATTCCGCCAAGCGTTGCTGAGTCTTAAATACATGAGCAGGAAGGATAACAAAGCTATCAAAGCTCATATCCCCACCAAGAGCTGCCTTAATCCAAGCCCAGTTTTCACGCGCCCAAGACCAAGCTGTTTCCTGAGTTGCTTGATGAGCTAGGAATTGGTAATACCATGCAGACAAGTCTTGTGGTTTAACCACAAATTTGTCCTTCCAAGAAGCAATCAAGGTTTGGATATTGTCCGCATCTGTACTGTAGGCAAGAGCTGCTGCCAACTGACGTTTAAAGACAGCATCTGTTGCGTGCGTATAAGTATCAAGATAAAGTGCTAACAAGTCTTTAGTCTCATGATGTTTCATCTCATTGATCAGAACTTGTGAGCGAATAGCTGCTGGAAGTCCTACAAGATTCTCCTTGTGTGTTTCGAAGATTTGGCTAGCGACTTGACTAGCTTCTGCATCATTTGAGCGAATCATCATGGAAGTGGTCAACTGACGAACCAATTCGTCTTCATCTGATTCACCATCTTTAGCTTCAAAACCAAGACGGTCATAGTTATGACGAGCCAATTTAGCAACCAGACTGTTAAAGGCTTTCTCAGCTTCTGTACCTTCATCGATAAAGCGCTCAAGGGCAGAAATTACTTGAGAAACAGCTGAAACGACAAGATAAGATTCTTCCTTAGCAAGTTTATCAAGGACTGGGAGCAAGTCTGCATAAGAAATGTGACCCGCTTCAGCAAGCAGACGACATTCTTGGACGATTTGCAGTTTACTTGTATTATCCAGCTCAACTAGGTCGGCAAGAACAGCTGCTAACAAGTCTCCTTGATAGTCGGTAATGTAGTGGGCTGTATTTTCAGTATTGAAACGAAGAGCTCCTTCATTTTCAGCAAGAAGAGCTGCGTAGCCAGGTATTTCGATACTTTCAGTTTCAAGGGTATCAGGCAAGCCTTTCCAGTTGCTGTTTAGTGGCACAACCCAGAGACGGTTCTTATCTTCGTGCTCACCGATGAAGAATTGTTTTTGTGAAATCTTCAAGACATCATTTTCAACTTTGACAGTGAGAACTGGATAACCAGGCTGTTCCAACCAAGAATCCATAAAGGCTGCGACATCACGTCCTGATGCTTGACCTAGAGCTTCCCAAAGATCACGACCAATGGTATTACTGTACTGGTGTTTTTCAAAGTAGGCATGCAAACCTTTAGCAAAATCAGCGTCTCCTAGCCAACGACGAAGCATGTGCATGAGACGGCTTCCTTTGGCATAGACGATAGCGCCGTCAAAGAGCGTATTGATTTCATCTGGATGTTTAACTTCGACGTGAACAGACTGAACACCATCAGTCGCATCGCGTTCAAGAGCGTGAGGCACTCCACCTGTTTGGAAATCTTCAAAGATATTCCAGCTTGGTTCAATAGCATCCACACAGACGTACTCCATCATGTTAGCGAAGCTTTCATTGAGCCAAAGGTCATCCCACCATTTCATAGTAACGAGGTTACCAAACCATTGGTGAGCTAATTCATGGGCCACAACAAGGGCAACTTGTTGACGGCTAGCAAAGGTTGAGTTTTCATCCACAACCAAGTAAACTTCGCGGTAAGTTACGAGACCCCAGTTTTCCATGGCACCTGATGAAAAATCAGGAAGAGCAATGTGGAGAGATTGAGGGATCGGGTACTTGACTCCGTAATAATCTTCGTAAAACTCGATAGAACGAACGGCGATGTCCAGTGAGAAATCAAGGTTAGATAGTGGATGGGCTTTGGTTGAATAAACACCTACGAGGGTACCGTTTTTAGTTTTAGCCGTCACACCTTGCAAATCACCCGCAACAAAAGCTAACAAGTAAGAAGACATGCGAGGTGTTGTCTCAAACTTCCAGATATCTGTTTCCTTACGTTTTTCAACATCGATTTCTGGCATGTTAGACAAGGCCAATTCACCTTCTGCTTGGTCAAAACGAAGAGCGAGATCAAAAGTTGCTTTAGCTTCTGGCTCATCCACACATGGGAAGGCTTCGCGCGCAAAATGGCTCTCGAACTGAGTAGACAAAACTTCCTTCTTGACTCCATCAACTGTGTAGTAAGATGGGTAAATTCCTGTCATATTGTCTGTGATTTTACCTGAAAAAGCGATAACCACTTCAACTTGACCAGCCTCAGCTAATTCAATATGAAGGGCTTCATTTTCATGGTCAACTGTAAATGGACGAGCTTCCCCTGCAACTTCTACAGAAGCGATTTCCAAGTCTTTTTGATGAAGTGAAATACGGTCACTCTGTGCTTGACCAGTGATGGTCACCTTCCCAGAAAAGGTCTTGGTCTCACGACTCAAGTCTAAAAATAAATCATAATGTTCAGGAACAAATTGCTTAATAAAATGTTCAACTGCTTGCATAGTTTTCTCCTATCTAAGTTTAAGAGCTAGAGCTCTTCTTCAAACAAACTTATTATATCATGTTTTGCTTGAGAAAAAAGGATTGGACGGCGATTTCCAAAACTTTCTTCCTTCTGATAGCCTACAGTGGGTAGACCTTGCGAAATTCTTCTAAAACAACCTTGCTTTCAGGTGTAAAAGTCAGTCCTGCTTCTCTCAGCCACTCGGCGAAAAAATCCTCATGAACCTGACGCCAATAGGCTAGGGATTTGTCACCTTCCCCTTCCTTAAAGGCATGTTGAGCAGAAACTTGATTGAAAGGCTGGACAGAAACCTTTGTAATTTCGACAATACAGACAGCCTGATTTTGACTATCTAAAATGACATCAAAAGTCCCTTCTTGCGGAAGGGGTTCGTCTTCTAGTGCGTAGAGGTCGTAGGCTGACGCTGTTGCTGTCTTTTCTCCTTTTAAAACCAAATCTGCCAAGAAATCGGCATCTACTCCAAAAGCCCAAGCATCGATTTCATCTCCTATAGAGGGGTTAATTTTCTTGTAGGCATTCCACATTTCTTGCGGTGTCATAGGTGCTCCTTTGTAATTTTTTACTTTCTTCTTTTATGTGTTTAAGATGATCTGGATGGTCAATTTCTAAATCAAAAATCTCTGGAATAGAACTATAGTGGATAATGCATTCGATACCCATCTGATTCATTTTTTGTATGAAAGAAACATTCAGATAACCTGCCACAGCAAAGTCAATCTTTTTCATCCTTGCTTTATCCTGCATATCTCTTAGCATATCTAACATTATTGGATTTTCCATATCATGCCATTGACTGTTTCTCACAGTGGCAAAAACAAAGGAAGTCAAATCATTCATTCCAACTACAATCTTTGAAATGCCCGTTTCCAATATCCTATCCAAGTCAAAATACGCTGATGGTAATTCAATCATCGTGCCGACTTTCCCAGTAAAACCATACTGACGTAACACTGCAATAGCTTGTTTTAATTGGTCGGCATCATTGACAAAAGGAAAAATAAGAGACAGATTGGGATTGGTTTGATAAACTTCTGTAACGACATTTGCCTCAGCCTGAAATTCATCCAAACACGCCAGTAAACGCCTGGTTCCTCTATAGCCAAACAAGGGATGATTTTCATCAAAATACTCTTTAGTCCCCTCTAAACAATTTGCTTCTGTATTCGTTAATTCAGAAAAACGATACCATACCTCTTCATCTGAGTACAAGGAACAAATAGTATCTAGATAATCTTTTACAAATTCCTGACAACTTGGTAACAGGATGTTTTGGTTAAGCTCTCTCAACAAATATTCCCCACGAATCATGCCAACATGATGAAATAGTTGTGGGTAAACTTTTTCATCAAGTTTTTCTCCACTAAGGGCAAGTTGATTTCTCATCATTCACCTTCCAATTCATGTAAGAGGTCTTGTCCAATTCTGGAAATCCTAATAATTCAGACTTAACCTTCAAGACTAATGGCGATGCATTTTCTTCTGTAATCTCTTGAATATCCATCCAAATATATCCAAGTGAATCATTCGCACCATCAGACACAGCTTCCGAAATCGTAACATGAGGCGCACTCTCATTCATTTCAACATCATACAAGGCCATGATATGGTGAACCATAAAGTTTTTTAACTCTTCCCTGACGAAAACATCGTAGATTCGAGGATTAGAGTAGTTTCTAACAGTAAATCCCGTCTCTTCCATAACTTCTCTAGTCAGCGTTTCCGTCAGTCCTTCACCTACTTCCTGGCTACCACCGGGTAGATCATACCGATGTTGATAAGGACCTCTCGTTTTTTCAATGCAGAGTAACTTCCCATTTTCTAAGCAAACAGCGTAGACTCCAAAGTGTTTTTTGATTTCCATCCAACTCCTCCTACTTCAAAGACCAGCCACCATCCACAGTCAGAATTTGTCCCTGCATGGCAGATGCCTTTCCACTGGCCAAAAAGAGACTGACTTCTGCTACTTCCTCTGGCTCGATCCAGCGTTTGATTGGTGTTTCACTAGCAACCCAGTCAGCCAAGCCACCTGGTTCAAAGTCGGCAGCGGTCATAGCTGTCTTGACTGCTCCTGGAGCGATACCAAAGACCTGAATCCCAGCTTCAGCATAGTCTAGAGCCAACTGCTTGGTAAATCCAGCCAAAGCATGCTTAGAGGAAGTATAGGCGTGACCACCACCGCCTGCTAGGCTCGAAGCAATGGAGCACATATTGATAATGGTCCCTTTTTTATTCTCCAGCATTTGTGTCAAATAATAGCGAGTCAACTCAACAGGAGTCATATAGTTGATTTCAAAAATCTCTTGAATTTCCTGCGCCGTTTGTTCCAAAAGTGGTTTGTAATCATCCAAAACTCCAGCAGTATTGCACAAAACATCCACCTGAGGACACCAATCAAAAATAGGGTCTAAGCCCAAGGTCAAATCTCTCTGTAAAAAGTAGAAATCACCATCTAAAACTGGATTTTCACCTTGGTCCACTCCATAAACTTGATAGTCCTTCTCTAAAAAGAGGCGAGCTTGAGCTAGGCCAATCCCTGAACTCACTCCCGTAATCAATACACGTCTAGTCATGCACTTCTACCCAATCCGTCGCCAAAACATCACAAGGTGTCGGACTCCACATGGAAAAACCCTCTCCCTCCCCAGAAACGTTGATTAGGAAATAGGGAGTCACCTCAAGTGCAACCCCATTTTGCTCGATAGTGTCAAAAAGTTGGACATAGTTTTCAGCACCTCCCCAACCAGTTCGTACATATTTTTTCTTAGCCTTTAACCCAGGCAGAATCTCTTCAAATGTCATGTTTTTCTCCTTTAATATCAATAATTCTCCCCTTCATTATAACAAAAAAACCGCTTTGCAACGGCTTTTTGACTGTGATTTATTTAAATCTGCTTCTACTTACGGCAAATTATTCCCTGCAGCAAGATAAATTTCATACCATTCTTTTCTTGTTAAGCTAAAGTTTGCTGCTTGGCTAACTTCTCTCAAGTGCTTAGGATTTGTTGTACCTACGACTGCCTGCATTTTTGCTGGATAACGCAATATCCAAGAAATGGCAATAGTTGAAGAGGTTACTCCATATTTAATAGCTAAACGATCAAGTACTTGATTCAAAGCTTGAAATTTCTCATTTCCAACAAAATTCCCTTTAAAATACCCGAATTGTAAGACAGACCATGCTTGAATGACCACATCGTGTAATTTGCAATATTCAAAAATGCTGCCATCTCGCATAGCTGCTTGACTATCTTCCATATTAACATGAAAACCTGATTCGAATCCTGGAGTAAAAGCCGCACTCAATTGTAGCTGATTAACAGCTAGCGGCTGCTTGACATCTTTTTTAAGCAACTCCATCATCATAGGATTTTGATTAGAAACTCCAAAATCTCGAACCTTACCTTGTTTATAAAGAAGATCAAAGGCTTCTGCTACTTGATCAGATTCCATCAAAGCATCTGGCCGATGAAGAAGCAAGCTATCTAAATGATCAATCTTCAATCTTTGCAAAATTCCGTCCACTGATTTTATAATATAGTCCTTAGAAAAATCAAAATAGGTAAATTCTTCAATGCGAATGCCACATTTGGACTGAATCCACATCTTTTCTCTTAAATCTGGACGATTTTTTAGGACAAGACCTAACAGTTCTTCACAACGACCACGACCATA